>JBBRJL010000215.1:0-5454 GCA_038219375.1 Chitinophagales bacterium
ACCGGGTTTGTAATTTTTCTTTTCGCCACATTACCATCTTGTAAAGAACCAACAAATAGTACATCGCCACTACTACAAAAACTGATCTATATCCCAGAAATCCATGATGATAAAGATATATTTCAGGCAGATTCGCTAGCATTTTATGAAGCAGATTCTTTAGCAAAAATTAAATACCAAAATATTCTAAAACTAAATGCTGTCAGTGCATTAAAACGTAATCATGTAAGATCCAAACTACTTAATGTAGCATCAGATACGACTATTCAAATAGCCTTATCGGAACAATTACATCATGAAGATTCTGTTCACATCATTTCCTTTCTCGAACTATCAAAATATGAATTAAGTAAACAAAGACAGTTTTCATTATTACCAAAATTAAGACAAATATTGACTTCCCAATTGCCCGATTATTATAAAGGCGTGTCTTGTACATTAATATCAAAATACTATGACGAAAAAAACAATAATCTAGACAGTGCATGGCATTATCTGATGATGGCTGAAAACTTATTTAAACAGACCAATACTATTACACCTATTCACCAAAAAAACATAGAAACCATTACTTCTTATTGTACTTACAAACGCAAAAATCTCTTGGCCATTAGATATGCAAATTCATTATTCGATTTTGAAAACTATTTTCCAAATGCCGATAGTACAGATATGGCTCGGGCATACAGCAACAGGGCTTTTATGATGTTCAGAGAAGGAGATATTGAAGGAACAAAAGAAGACCTTGAGCTCGGCCTTGCGTATATCAACCCACTAGAAAATCCAGAGATATACCAACATTTGATGAAGTCCTATTTGGTTTTGGGTATGATTTCCAATAATGACTCTTTGTGGCAAACAAATGCTCATAAAATAGAACAAAATATAGAACAAGTTAATCAGGATTATATAGACATGAATAGATGGCGTGGCCAATATTACAGCCAAAATGGAAAACATACAGAAGCTATTCCATTCCTAAAACAATCACTACAAAAAGAAATCAAATCTGTGCGAAGAAATTATGCAAGATATTCCACTTTGTGTACCCTACTTTCATTTTGTTATGAACATGTTGGAAAGTATGAAACAGCGCTAGACTATATGGCTATGAATGCTTGGCACGATACCAATTATGACATGAAAAAAATGCTCGACCATGTACAAAAAAGCCAATCGTATTCCTTTTTTGATGCTTTACGCTGTGTACAGATATATTTTTCTGAATATAAAGCAACTCGTTCGTCCAAAGCACTAGATCATGCTAAAACATTTATGAAAATGCTGGATATGGTGATGTTTAGTCAATACGAAGTAGCAGATGAAAATGCTATTTTGCAATTTTATTTGGAGACTGGCGGAGATTATTTCCAATTAGGTCTGGATATATATTTTGAAAGTTGGAAAAAAGACAATCAGAAAGCTGATTTAGAAGCATTCTTAAATTATAGCGACAAAAATAAAAATAGTGTGATGCATCGCGACATGCTCATGGCTAGTAAAGAATCGGGTTTGCCTAATGAAATTACCCATAAAGAATTTAATCTCAGGGCTGCGATCAAAGAAGAAAAAAGAAAAGGACTTAGGGATAATCAAACCTTTGACCACCTAATGGACCAATATTATTTGCTTGAGTTGGAAATGGAAAAAAACCATACATCATTTGTCCAAAAAGGACTGGTAAAAAGCGAATTGACCATAGATCAATTGAAAAAACGGATACCAAATGAAAATACCTGTATACTGAATATCGACGAAACAGAAACATATTGGTATTACTCTCTGATAACAAAAAATGATATTATCGTTCAAAGAGTGATGCACGATAAGCATAAAATGATGCTTACCGATACGATGATCAACTGGATGCAAAATGCTGAAATAGCGGATGATAAGAGAAAGCAAATGTGGAGAAAAGCGTTTATTCCCGAAGAAATATTCATTAAGCTGCCTTCAAAAATATATTTTATCCCTGATGGTATTTACAATCGGTTCCCTTTAATCGGACTCCTAAAAAAGCAACAAACAGAGATTATACATTTGCCATCAAGTAGTTTGTTTGACAAATTTAAACAAAAAAATAAGTCAACTAAAGGCGCTTCATTTTTTGCTTTCTCAGATCCCGAAACCATAAAAGATACCAAACGTACCTCATTGGCAGAGTTGCCGGGAAGCTATAAGGAAGTAGTCTCTCAAAGCCGACATTTTCCTGATGCCAAAGTATTCACTGGTAAAAAAGCGACAAAGTCCAATTTCCTAAAAATGTACCAAGATACCAATACAACATATATCCACGTAGCACTACATGGACTTGCCAATAGCGCAGAAAAAGATAACGTAAAGCTCTATTTCCGCACAGAAAATGGTGGATTGGATAGCTTGTACGGCTATGAACTACTTCGGTATAAAAGTCGATGTCAAAAAGTAGTACTTTCTGCTTGTCAGTCAGGAATCGGTGCTTACGTAAACGGGGAAGGAAGTTACTCGCTTCCCCGATATTTTATGATTAATGGCGCTACTGATGTGGTGTTTAATTATTGGGATGTGGAGGATTAAGGTAAAATGTTTATTTTTCCTAAAAGTGTATTCCCAGATGGATCATAAACTTTTAAATCGCATAAACTCCTATCATCGACACCACCCTGAATATTAAAATTGTAATTATTTTCCGTAAACCAATTATTTAATTTATTATAATCATCATTAGAAATTGGAAAAAAATGCGGTTCTAACTCCAAGATTGTTTGATTTTGCTCGTTAATCATATCATGTCGCGCAATATGAAGTGTTATTACTTTTCTTCCTAATGTTTCTGTAAAGGCTAAATTATTAGATTCATTTTTAATAAATTTTGGAATACATCCATAATTACCCTTTCCTAAAATTTCTAAGGGTGTAACTTCAAAATTATCATTCAGATTTTCATAATCCCTTTGTTGCTCGCTTATATCTATATTTACAGGAATAATAAGTCTCCCATAACGACATTTTGAATAATAAAACTTCTGGCCACTTGTGGAGTTATTTGATTCATGAGTATAACAATACAATTCTTGCCCTTTAAAAGTACACTTTCCAATACCATCTTGAGTAGAAGAATTTCCAATTTCACTAAAGTCTCCTATATAAAAAGCATAATAATGACTATCCATAATAATTTAAATTTTTAGTGGTTTATAAATAAATTTGTTTGTTTTGAATATTTAGTAAGTTCGGGTTTGTTTAATATCAAAAGACCTTTTTCTTTTTCTCCAATACCGAGATGACTCACCCCTAAATAGAATAATGCCAAGGTATCTTTTTGACTGATCCATAAGTCATCCAATAATGGAATGGCATCATCAAATAACTGAATACTATACATCTCATAAGCCCTTCTTTGTGCTTGATTAAGTTCGTCTGTCTGTACAGCCGCGCGCATGGTCTTATGAAGAATCAGTTCGTCGTCAAAACGCTCAGCAAAAATGATTGCATATTCTTGCGATACACTACCTCTTGTTTGCTTTTGATAAAACCACCACATCATTGCTCCTATGATTAATAGAAGTAAAAGACCTAACCAATAACGTCTTTTTTTATTGAGGGCTGAATGCACCACAGATGCTCCACTCATATTTGACTCTATTAAAGGTTCTGTTTCTATATTTCGGAGCAAATCCATCTTATCTTTTAAGACACTCACCCTGAGACCTTCCTGTATGACTTTTAAATCCTGTAAATCAGCATATAAATCCATCTCTAAGGCCAATCTCTCCTTCAGGACATTCGTTTCTTCTGAACTCAACCTTCCTTTTAGGTATACATTCAGTACATTTATATCTTCTTGACTACTTTTCAATCTTATGTGCTTTTTAGTATATGATCAGAATAGATGTTTTGTAACCTTTTGAGGCACTTATATTTTTGATTTTTTGTGGTATCGGCATTTTTATACCCCATTTTTTCAGTGATTTCTTCCATATTCATATCATGGTAGTAATAGAGCTGGAGGATCGACTTACATGGGTCTCCCAATTGATCTAGCGCATTCAAAGCGGTTGAGATTTGATGTTCGAGCACATCTTCTTCATTATCTTGTACCACATAATGTACGATCATCGAGATGTCATCTGTAGTAGTATTCTTTTTGTCCCTCAACAATTCCAAGGCTTTATTTTTAGCTATCCCAAATAGGTAAGTTTTGATATTTGCCGATAGAGCGTTCAATCTTCCCTTCATCACGTTATCATACATGATCAGTACAGACATCTGAAAGACATCGAGTGCATCATCCTGTGTGCAGCCAAAATCTTTCTGGAGCCAGGTAAGACAATCTTCTTTACAAAGCATATAAATCTCTTTAAGTGCTTCGTTCTCGTTGGTTTTGATTTTTAGTATCCAGTCCACGATAGGTGTTTTGGGTTTTGACAGGGTGAAAATAGGAAATATACTTTAACAGTGTATGTTGAAAAATAAAAAAGTGAAAAATAAATTTACATTAAGGGTTACCTTAAATACAATATAGTCATAAATGGGAGAATAAATTTTTACCTTATGCAACCATCTAGCGATTTCAATCAAAATAGCTGTTTCCCTCTAACAGTGGTTTCTAAATGCTGTTTTTCTTTGTGTCGAGATTAAAAGTCTGAGTTAAATTTCTAAGTTACATGAAAAACAATATACCAAATGATGCTAAACAATTAATCACAGAAGTAGAACGATCTTTGTTTTCAGAAGAGAATATGACGAATCAAACCAACCAAGAGAATTTCAGATTCGACCGACTTCAAAATGATTCAGCTATAATTTCAAAGATTAAACAGCTTTACATAAAAGTTTTGAAGCTGACATTTGCTGACATGCACGACAGGCTAACTCGCAGAGAGATTGAAATTATTCAGTTGATCTGTAACGGAAATACTACGGACGAAATCGCCAATATACTCAATCTATCCAGCCACACAGTGGAAAGTCATAGAAGTAATATATTTTCAAAACTAGATGTCCGTAATGCTACAGAGTTGGTGGCATTGGCATTTAGGGTTGGGTTGGTGGAGTGAGAGATTTTTTAAAAAATATTGAACCATTGAAGGTTACCTTTTTAAAATGCTGACATTAGTAGTCGTTAAAATATAAAATTGGCTGAAAACAGCTAAATTCTATAACTATTTTATGTCAATATTTGCGACCTAAAATTAAAAGTAGTTAAAATTAATTAATTTAAAATCAAAACCTTATCATGAGAACATCCATCTTTAGATTCTGTCTTTTATTCCCTTTTCTTTGCGCTTATAATTTGACTCACGCCACAGTGTGGACAGTAAGTAATGATCCGTTTTGGAACAAGATTTATTTATTTGAGATTTAAAGATACTGAAGGACAATATAGTATAGTCAAAGGTGGTGCTTTTCAGATATGTGACCAACCGGCATCACCAACAGTGTCTGAAGATATCGCAGCTTGCCAAGGAAATA
>JBBRJL010000216.1:0-5444 GCA_038219375.1 Chitinophagales bacterium
TCCATCAACCCTAAATCCAACACCAATAGCTGCAGTAATAGATGTCTGGAAGGATGACTATAACAGAATGGTGGAAGAAATGATTTATGAGCAGAATGCACCAACCTTCGAACAACTGATAGAAAATTTAGAAGTACTCAACGACCAACTGAAGGCTGTTGCATGGACGTATTCATTGGCATTTCCCACACCAAATTCGTAATTTTAATAGATTATAGCACATGACAGAAAAATGTCTCATACAAGATATAAAGAAGCAGCTGCAACACAGAAATCTAGTTGTATTGCTGGATCCAAGCGGACAGTGTAGTTTTGTTTTGCCCATCCTAGAGCAAAATAATTAAATCCAACTAATCAGTTATATCAAGCGGCATTAAAGACTAGGAATTAAGGTTGATACAATATATTTGTGTTAAATAATGAAAATAACTAATATGTTGCATTTATTTAATGGAATGCCTGAATTCTTGCAAGCTCTTCCATCCAAATCGGCTGAAAGACTTGAGGACATGATATTGACTGGATATTGCGAGATAAGAGAGAGTGGGGAAGTATAAATAAAAGAATTCTTAGTGTCATACTGAATTATAGTAATAATTGTTTGAAAAAATTTATTCAATTAATTGAATTTTAATCTCATGTTTGGTCTCATCTCGGCATAGAAATTCCAAGGCAATGTACATCCGGACACATTATCTCTGAATGCCATTAAGTTGGATTTAAACCCACTGTTTGAGTAGCGAACAGTAGAATTTAGATTATATGCAGTGTTGTCAAAACAAGATTCAATAACAATATTACTTGTTCCATTCCAATAAAATTGAGAACCAAGTGTAAATTCAATCCATCCTGTACCGATAGATGCTAAATTGAAAGGTTGAAAGGATGATGATACAGAATAACTATAATTTGTATTTTCATTTAAAATTGTATTCGAAGTTGTTCCTATGCGAATAGTGAAATTATTTAATATAATGTTAACTGAACTTACTACATCAAAACTTAAACTCGAAATATTTTCTCCAATCCCTTTTGCGCCTTCATATCCGATTTTATTTAAAGATAAATGAAGAGAAGTCAATTGTTTTAGATTTTCTCCGATCACCTTTGCGCCTTCATATCCGATTTGATTCCGAGATAAATTAAGAGAAGTCAATTGTCTTAGATTTTCTGTGATCCCTTTTGCGCCTTCATCTTCGATTTTATTTGAAGATAAATTAAGAGAAGTCAATTGTGTTAGATTTTCTGCGATCACCTTTGCGCCTTCATCTCCGATATGATTATTAGAAAATGGATTTTTTGATTTAACATCCTTATTATCTACAATATACCAAGGCCCCATATTCAACCCTTCCAAATGTTGACATTCCCATAGCTCAGGAAGTTCACTCAAATCCATCAAGCCACACATCCCTAAGTCAAGAAAGGTGTCTTTGGTTTTAAGATTCTGTGTGATGAGTTTTTTGGCGTAGGCTAGGCCTTTTGGGTCGTTATGGGACATAATCTATTTTTTATCTATTTTTAAAAATTTATCTTCTATCACTTTATCTACAAAATCCAATAGATATATTGTCGGTCATGACCACCTTCGGGTAGTATTTCCCTACAATTCCGAAAACTAGCCAATGCTTGGAGATCTGTGTTTAGCTTTACTGGAGCGACTGGTAGGATATATGTAAATTTCTTTTCCTTGGCATGACGATCTAGGATAAATGGGATTTCTTTATTCCATATCAAAGCTTTCAACTGTTTTATACTAAAAGACGTAAATAGAATTAAAAACCATGATCATGATGTTTGAATATAGGGTTTGATCTATTCTTGGAATGATGAGACCATAATGAATTATTTAATTCAGGCGTAATTGTACAAAATTAGTTCTGGATTCGGTCAAAATCTGTGAGCACTTTTTGATCTGGTAGTAAAACTGTAATATTTTATTATCTTTGCCTTAATTAATATCAAAAACTTTTATCTATCCACTTAGAATGCATACAACAATATTACTTTTGTAATCATTGATTTAATCTTTTTATGATCAAATTATAAAAAAGCAGCCAAGGATAATTCAAAATAATCGTTTATAAAATAGTTTTATAGCAAACAACATATGATCACAGGAGAATTAAAATCACAGATAGACAAGGTATGGGAAGCATTTTGGACGGGAGGATTGTCCAATCCACTGACCGTCATAGAGCAGATGACGTATTTGCTTTTCTTACGGAGGCTGGATGAATTGCAGACCCAAAGAGAGTATAAGGCAAATATGCTCAAGCAAGCTATAGAAGAACCGATCTATCTAGAAGGCGAGTACGAACTTCGTTGGAGTCGATTTAAGAATTTGGATCCTGAAGTGATGCACAAGTTATTTACAAAGCAGGATGGCGTTTTTGATTTTTTGCGTAACGTAGGAAATCGAAGTGCATCCTTTGCCAAATATATGAAGGGTGCTACATTTATGATCTCTACGCCTAGACTACTCGCTCAGGTGGTAGAAATGCTCTCCAATGTCGATATGAATGATCGTGACACAAAGGGTGATGTGTACGAATACTTACTTTCCAAAATCGCTTCTGCGGGTACGAATGGACAGTTTCGAACACCCAGGCATATCATCCGTATGATGGTGGATATGGTGCAACCGACGCTCGAAGATGTATTTTGTGATCCGAGCTCTGGTACTTGTGGTTTCCATGTATCGGTGGGCGAATATATCCGTGAGCATTTCGATAAGGAATTGCTGGCGCCTAAAAATATGGCCCACTTCCAAAACGATATGTTTCTAGGTATGGAATTTGATGCAACAATGATCCGCATCGGAGCGATGAATCTCTTGCTACATGGTATAGAAAATCCGCAGCTTACAGATGTCGATGCACTCAGTGAAGCCAATGGTAGTTTTGTGAAGCAAGCGACGCTCGTCTGTGCCAATCCACCCTTCAAAGGTAGTCTCGATAGGGAAGCTGTAGATGGGAGAATCCTGTCAGTGGTGGACAGCAAAAAAACAGAACTCCTATTTTTAGCTCTGATACTCCGAGGGCTTAAGCTCGGTGGACGTGCAGCGGTGATTGTACCAGATGGGGTACTTTTCGGCAGTAGTAATGCGCACTTGCAGATCAGGAAGGAGCTGATCGATCGGCAGCGACTACAAGCGGTGATATCTATGCCGAGTGGTGTGTTTAAACCCTATGCCGGAGTAAGTACAGCAGTCTTGTTTTTTACCAAGACGGATAGCGGTGGTACAGATGGTGTATGGTTTTACGATATGCAGGCGGATGGCTACAGTCTCGATGACAAACGCCAACCGATAGCAACCAATGATATTCAGGATATCATACAGCGGTTTCAACAGCAAGATAAAGAAGGTCAAAGAGCTAGAACAGACCAAAGTTTCCTCGTACCTGTACAGGAGATCCGCGACAACAAATACGATCTGAGTATCAATCGATACAAGGAAGTGATATATGATGAAAAGGTATATGAAAAGCCGTCTGTCATCATAGGACAGATAGAAACCTTGGATAATGAACGAGCTGAATTATTGAAGCAACTAAAGGAGATGCTGGCATGAAATTCGAAAATCTAATACAATCCATCAGCCATACACATCATCACTTTCAGCAACAAGCTGTAAAAGCTGTTAATGTATCGCTGACACTTCGTAATTGGTTGATTGGCTATTATATTATTGAGTTTGAACAAAAGGGAGAAGGTCGTGCGGAATATGGTGCTCGTTTGGTCGATAAATTGGCTGATTCGCTAGATACCAAGGGTTTAGGCAGTAGGAATTTAAAACTATTCAGGCAGTTTTATGTGGCCTATCCTGAATTAGATCTAGGTATTGCTCAAATAGTAAAAATACCTAGACCATCTTCGCCTGACATTATGCAGTTATCAACTGCACAATTTGATTTTTATAGTGCGGATGTTTCAATAATGCAGTCGGAAACTGCACCATTTAGCGAACGAAATAGTGCCTATCTTTTAAAGATTTTAAATCATATATCATTTACACATTTTGCCGAACTAATAAAAATTGATGACAAAACGAAACGTGTGTTTTTCGAATTACTCATTTTAAAAACTACACCATCGGTAAAGGAGCTTAAACGACAAATTCATACTTTGGCTTTTGAACGCGTGGGTTTATCTACCAATACTGACTCGGCTATTGAACAATTGCAAAGTAAAATAGAGCCGCAAATCTCTTCTGATGCCATAAAATCTATCTACACATTCGACTTCTTGGGTTTGAAATCCGATGGCTTAATAGAAGAACAAGATCTGGAAGCGGCCTTGCTCGACCATTTGCAGGAATTCATTCAGGAGCTGGGATTGGGCTTCTGTTTTGAACACCGCCAAAAGCGTATCCTTATAGACGATGAATACTTTTTTGCCGATCTTGTATTTTATCACCGCATACTAAAATGCCATGTAATTATCGAACTCAAAGTGGATGCTTTTAATCACGGACACCTATCTCAACTCAATACCTATGTGGCTTACTACAATGCAGAAGTAAAACGAGAAGACGACAATCCTGCCATCGGCATCTTGCTCTGCACCCAAAAAGGCAAAAAACTCGTAGAATATGCTACCGCAGGTATGGACAATCATCTTTTTGTATCCAAATATCTACTGCAACTGCCTAAAAAAGAACAACTCGAATCATTCATCCATCAAGAAATAGAAAAATGGAACAGATAGCAAAAAACAAAGATAAAAATGTGGGCATGAAGTGGGAAATGGTGAAATTGGGAAATTTAGTAGAAAATGGATTTATGATTGATGGTGACTGGATTGAATCAAAAGATCAAGACCCAAAAGGTGATATTCGACTAATTCAACTTGCTGACATAGGAGATGGGTGTTTTATTAATAAGTCAAATCGATTTATTAATAAGGAAACTTCAAAGAGGTTAAAATGCACATTTCTAAAAAAGAATGATATTCTAATTGCTAGAATGCCAGATCCAATTGGTCGAGCATGTTTATTTCCTTTTGAACATGAAGAAAAATATATTACAGTTGTTGATGTTTGCGTGATGAGAACTAAAACTGGAATTGATAATAAGTACATTTCCTATGCGATCAATAATAGTGAATTTAGAAAAAAAATAGAATCTCAAATAACGGGTACAACTCGGCAAAGAATATCTGGTAAAAAACTCAAAGAACTCCAAATCCCGCTCCCACCACTCGATGTGCAAAAGCGGATAGCAGCGATCCTGGATGCAGCGGATGCACTCCGACGCAAGGATGAAGCTCTTCTCAAAAAATATGACGAGCTCGCTCAGTCCATCTTTATCGATATGTTTGGCGATCCGGTGCGGAATGAGAAGGGATGGGAAGTGAAGAAATTGGGGGAAGTGTGCACAAAAATAACTGACGGGACTCACTTTTCACCACCTAATTTTTCTGAAGGAATTCCATATATTACC
>JBBRJL010000217.1:0-5442 GCA_038219375.1 Chitinophagales bacterium
AGCTTTTATCTGCGCTCTCCCTACATTAATCAAAGGAGAAACGCCTGTCTTCCTACCTTCATAATTTATAGTGAGATCTATGTTTTTTGCCATTCGTTTGGTATAAATAATATTCCAAATATAGTTTTTTCCATTTTTCAGACCGTCAAGGAGATCATATTCTATAGGTGAGTTTGCCTTTCCCGAAAACTTGATATTTACATAACTAACAGAGCAGTCAAAGCTATATTTATTTGCACTTCGTAGCGCAAATTCTGAAGTAAATGAATTTATAAAAGCATTATCTCCACTAAGGATTTTTTGCTGTTTATCTTCATAATTATACTTGATATTTATTCTTGTATTGTTGCTTGGTCTGATACTGATTTCTGGCTTCACCCTATAAATATCGATATCCAAATTCCGATCTCCAAAAGCTTCTGATTGATACGATTTTTCAGATTTCTCAAGGATAAAAAACATGTCTAATTTATTCCAAAGATTCCAACGTGACCTAAAAAAATAATCATTCAACCCTCTATCTTCACGACCACTTACCTGCACGATTCTATTCTGATTATTACGGTTGCCGATTTGAATATCATACTTGACATTGCCACGATTAAAAAACAAGGTGTTGGCATTCAGTGAATTGTAAGCTACAAGCGAAGTGTCCCCCAAACTGAAATCTATATATGAACTCAATGGAGAATCCGAGCCATCCATTTGTTTTTTGGTAATTCTATAATTGGATAATGTTGAAAATCTAGAAACAATCCGATAAAACTTACTTTTTTTAATACCTTCTTTATATGTCTTAAATTTGGAAGGATCTATGGTTAAGTTTTGGTTGAGTTCTATATTATTGGTACGGATGAATTCATTATTTGTTAGCGACAACCTGATATAATTGGAAAGCGGATTGGTAGGGTCATACCTGAAATCCTGAATATTACTCACATTTGGATTTTCTGATTCTGTAATCAGGAAATAATCACCTTGGCCTAATTCTACTTTCTGGAAAATATACTCTATTTTTGGCTCTTGACCTGAATTGGTATTGTAGCTTGTAGTAGATTTGATACCTGCATTGATGGCTGCAAAAGTATAGTCCATTCTACCGAGTATCGTCTTTTTACTACTATCATTAGGGAGCAGCGTAGGGTCTATCACATTCAAGTCTCGTCCTATCAGGCTCCACTGTAAGTCTGAATTTTTGGAAGCCATCCACTTTCCTGCTATTTCTATTTCTTTGGCATTTGCAGCTTTCTGAAGGCTGTTTTGTTTTGCAAAAAAATCCTTTCTTTCTGCATAGGAAAATTTAAGTGCAAAATCTTTTGTAAAATCATTGGTCACAAATACTTTGATATTGTTATATGAATAACTTCTAGTCAACAAAGTATCCGATGTATTACCTCGTAGCTCATTGGACTCCGCATCATATTCGCCACCTATCGCCCAATTATTGTTTTTATCAAGCTTGTATTGTGCGGTAATATTGGGACGTGTAAAAGTAGTATTTTGATTCAAGACAGGCGATTCTGATGTAAGATAGTTGGTAAATGCTTTGAAATTTATCCTTCCAGCATCGTACCTGATCGTTCCTTGATGTTTATTACCATTATAGACGTCAGCTTTATCAAAATGATTGAAACCGTAATCTAGATTAAAGCCAGTCTTATTACCTAAGCTCAAGGTGGAAAAAACAAGATTTTCATCTCCTTTTGCGGTAAGCTGTTCTATATTCCAGTCTCTCGTAAACTCAGGTACTCTGAATGGATTCAGTGCATTAAAATCACGTTGTACAAACTCGTGTTTGATACTACCCTTTAGCTTCCAGTTTGCAGCGCTATCGAGCTTGATGACATGGTTGAGCGCCACATGTGAAGACCAACCTATATTATCATCATTACTGACCCTGGACAATCTGTTTTTATCTAAATTTGACATTGCTAGTTCGGCAAATACATCACTTTCTGAATTAAATTTGTAAGACCCGTTGACAGTTATTAATTGTTTTTGTTCTGGTGGGATAAGCTGAATTACAGGCAAATAAGAACCTATATTTTTGCCAGCATATTTATATACTCTCGCATTTTTATTTTTGGTATTATCTATCACATAATCGCCACGACCTTGGCCCACTTCAGAAAAAATTGCTGTGTACTGCGCACTATCTATACTCTCTGTAAATGTAAGAATAATATCCGATGGGTCTAATGGATTTTGTTGGCCAACGTATAAGATTCTTGAACTTTCGAGTTTCTCTACATCCGACAAGACACGAAGACTCCTTCTCACTGATCTCGAAGGATCGTCACCACTCAACGCCAAGATATTGAGATCTGTAGAATCTAGTTGAACATCACCTGTAGCGTTTTTGCTATCTTGTTCTGAATAGAAATTAAAATTTACATTCCATTTTCTACCCCGATATTCAGTTTCGGTAGCATAAAGTGACCGCAAATACGAGATATCTGTATATTCAAAATCTACAATCACCCTTGAGTCCCTAGCGACTACTCTCGTGGGTGAAAAAGTAATTTCAGCTCTGTTGTAATCAATAATATAGTCATAATCAAACCCTCGTTTTAGTAGAATACCGTTATAGAAAACCTTCTCCGTACCAGCAAGCACAATAATAAAACGCTCTCCATTATTACCCTGCAAACGATATGGACCTTGGTTTCCTTCTGTCGTGACGAGTGGTTGTCTTGCGAATTTACCTCTTGATATGGCAAAGCTCCCTTTGGTATATACTTCTGTAGTTTTTGATGTATTAATGGTAGAAGCGAGACTAACACCTTTCAGTTTTTTGAAGTAATTCATAAAGTAACTATTTGGTTTTCGCAATTCATAATCACCTGCGATGATTGACGTCTTGTCCTTACTTACTTGTATGAATACTTTATCAAATTCCTGCAACTGTTGTGTATTTCCTTGTGCCTGAATGGGAAGATTCTCGTCCGAAATTGCAGCCACAACCTTCAGTCCGTTTCCAAGGTCACCAATGAGTTGCATGTCAAAATTTGAGTTTAATACCAAGCTCTGACTATTACCTACAGACAGTCCTCTCGAGAAGCTACCTTTATAATCCAAACCTTTGGACTCAATCAAAGCATTTTTATTGTCATTTGGTCTATACTCGTACCCTGTAATCAAAGTCCTTTCTTTAAATTCGAGTGCTGTGGAATCTACCACGTAATATGGCCTAGTAATATCAAAGGTAAACGTCCTGTATTGGAATGTAATCGACTTATTCAATAAACTATCACACACTGAGCTACCAAACTCAATGGAATGGTTGACTACCCTAAAATCACTTATAGTATCGCTTCCATTTGTAATCAGCACATTATTAGGAATAATCGTCTTTTCATCCAATGAAACAACACATGCCTTGATGATTATTATTTTTGTTTTTAATGGATGACTATTCACTACCTGACCAATTGACTCAGTCGGAAGCAAAAAATATACCGTCCATAAAATGAATAATCTAAAATGCATATGCTAATATACGTAAAAAATCAGCATTGTGGTATATATATTGATTCTTGAATGTCTCCTTCATGTAAATAAATGGTAAAAGTAGGTGTTTGATTGTTTACTTTATTTGGAAATGGTCCAAATTCGTTTTCTTGTCCAATTGTGAAAGTCAAGGAAAAAATTACAGTCAAAGTAAGATGGTTTCCAAAAAATCATTATTTTTACCAAAAAATAAATAATTGGTATTAAAAACACTAAAATCAAATAATCCTAATACTTAAATTCAAACATATTGTATCATGCACGAACTTCATAAAACATTAAATGAAAATCTGAATTCTTTTCTAGAAGCCTTCAATGGTATGATACTCAAAGAAATCGACTGGAATCGACCATACGAAGTGGTAGACCATGAATACCACATTAATAATTTAACGAATGAAAATAATAAAGATCCTGAATATGTCTATACAGTTAAAGCATGGAATACTAAAGGTGAAAACATCATCTTTGGCATTCAAATAATTATAGGTAAAGGAAAAGATGATCTGAAAATTGGTTTTACTGAGATCAAAATCCTTGAAGATCTACCCGATGAGTCCGATTCAACAGACGATGATGATACAGACGATGAAGATGCTTTAGCTAGAGAATATTTGATAAAGTTAACTGCTAAACTAAAGGCCAATAAAGAAAGGCAAGGCCCCGATTATGGTAAGCGTTGCACCTCGTGTGGCAGAGATGATTTGAATTTAAATATCTTAGTCAATGCGGAGCTTGGAGAGACACAATACTTGTGTGCCGTATGTATCTCTAAAAATCAAAATAAAGCCCATGAAAGAAAACTAGTTGATATAGAAAAAGAAATCACTGAAACAGAAAAAATGATTGCCAATATGGAGGAAATCATATCGACTGTCGAAATGCCAAGTATGCCAAAAGAACTAGAAAGATTTGCAGTTACGCCATTATCATTATATAAATCATTTCAAGCAATATTGGCCAATCTGAAATCCGAAAGGATGGAGATACTCAGTGGCATGGATACGATAGAAAAATTGAATGTACTATTGGAGAGGGCAATCGAAAATGAAGACTTTGAACAATCAGCGATCCTCAGAGATAAATTAAGTAATCTAAAAGACTAAGCAAAATAATAATGGTGGGTAGGTTTAATAAATATCCTACCCTAACCTGAGGTATGTTTCCACATTCGCCAATATCCTTCCTTCGATATTGGCAACGTCAGCTTTTACGAAAGACTGGCCCGTTATAATTTCAAATAACTCAATGTATCTATTTGATATTTCCCATACAAACTCATCAGGCATCATAGGCATTTCCTGACTTTCTAGTCCCTGAAAACCGTGGGCGATCAACCATTCTCGCACAAACTCTTTGGAGAGTTGTGGTTGTGGTGTACCTTCAGCTTGTCTTGTTTCGTATCCATCAGCATAAAAATACCTAGAACTATCAGGTGTGTGAATCTCGTCAATTAGTATGATCTGATTTCCTACCTTGCCAAATTCATATTTTGTATCTACAAGTATAAGACCACGCTCCGCAGCCATCTGCGTACCACGAGCGAAAAGCGCTCTTGTATATTTTTCTAAAACATTCCAATCTTCTTGGCTGACGATACCTTGACCGATGATCTCAGCTACAGCGATATCCATATCATGACCTTCTGAAGCCTTAGTAGTAGGTGTAATGATCGGTGTAGGGAATTTATCATTCTCTTGCAACCCTTCCTGCATACTAACACCGCAGAGTACTCTACCACCAGCTTTATAGGTGCGCCATGCATGACCCGAAAGATATCCACGTATCACCATCTCAATTTTGATAGACTCCGCTTTCAGACCAACGGATACATTAGGATCTGGACTCGCTTGCAACCAATTGGGTACGATATCCCTTGTTGCTTGTAAGAAGTGATAAGCTATCTGGTTGAGGACTTGACCTTTGTAAGGT
>JBBRJL010000218.1:0-5435 GCA_038219375.1 Chitinophagales bacterium
GGTTCAAATATAGCAGACATCATTAAGTGATCACCAAAACAGACAGAAGCGTTACCCTTATACCAGACACCGGATTCGTTCAACTTTCCTTTGTGTTATAAGCCATTTTAAAACGACAAGACAATATGAATAAACCAACGACAATTTTAATTCTAACACTTGTTTGTATAATGACAAGTTGTTCAAACGGAAAACTTGAAGAAAAAGGATTTCAAGTAAGTCCTGCTTCAGACAACTCTGAAAACGACCAGAATGATGGCATAAATCGAGACTCCTTAAAAATTGAAACACGACCAAGCAATGTTTTATTGACAGCTGTTCCAAACATAAGGCTGACGACCATCTACAAAGTTAATATAAACAAAAAAGATAATTCGACTTTCATTGGCTCAAACAGTTTTCATTATAAATATGAAGAGACAGAAGTAAATTCTGGAAACAATTGGAATAATAATCTTATGCCCGGACTCGAAAGCGTTTATGGCTACAATTTTATAAATATTTCGCACTACGACATAAAAGAGAACAAACAAAAAAACTTCTTTGAAAAACCAGTTTTAATTAAGACACTTTACTATCCGACCTTTTCTAAAGACACACTAAATAATAAGCCAGTAAGTAGACAATATTTTATTGTTTCTGTTTACAATGACGACACAAATAAGGATGGATTTATTAACCTTAAAGACCTAAGACGACTTTATTTATTCGACATAAACGGTGTAAGACAAAAAGCACTTATTCCTGAAAATTATTCAGTATTTAAATCAGAGTATGATTCTGACAATGACTTTATGTATGTATTTGCAAAACTTGACAGTAATAATAACGGACGACCAGACGAAGTTGAACCAATAAATATTTTTTGGGTTGACCTAAAAGACCAAAATAAAACAGGACGACAATATTGAGTGGAAAGAAAAACGGCCCACTAATCGAGTAGCCGCCCCCACCAGCCGAAACTGATGGGGAGCGCCTGCGCCGCGGCGCACACAGTCTCACATCTATCCCGTCTATTCGGGACCACCGTACGTACACATACATGATCCATAGCCGCAACTGATGTTGCGTTTCTCTCGTTTCCATCAGACGTTTAGTCTTATGAATAGCTTTTTGCAAAAGCCACCACTCGGTCACCCTGCGCAAAGGGTTGAAATTCAGGTTAACCCAAAAAAATAATTAGAAAATCTATTCTAATCCAAAATGCCTGCAAAACCAAGCCTTTAAATTATATTTGGTTCGTCAGCACAGTAAATATTATGAAGCCTCAACAAAAGTCTTTATCAGGTTTGTTTCAATCATGCCATATGCAGTATCGCAGTCTATTTCGTACGCAGCTTCTTTTTTATATTGGTACTTAATAGATTACAAATCCGAGCCTATTCCGTACCTTGCCCCCAAATATATTAAGGAAGTATGACATCCCTTTTTGACAAGATCCATAAGAGCAAAACATTTATCGACAGCATCCTGACATGTGATGCAAAAATTGCCGTTGTCTTGGGAACAGGTCTAGGTGATTTTGCGCAATCGTTGACGGATATTGTAGAGATACCTTACAGTGAGATACCACATTTTCCTATTTCTACGGTAGAAAGCCATCATGGCAAGTTGGTTTTCGGTTATAAATCAGGCGTTCCTGTTGTGGTGATGTCAGGTAGATTTCATTATTATGAAGGCTATTCTGCTGCTGAACTCACATTTCCTATCCGGGTATTAAAGGCACTCGGCGTAGACAAAATGATCATGACCAATGCTGCCGGTGGCATCAATCCGCATTTTAACGAAGGTGATATCGTGCAAGTGACTGATCATATCAATCTTATGCCCGACCATCCGCTTCGCGGACACAATGATGAGCGGTTAGGGTTGAGATTTCCCGATATGTTGCAAGCTTATGATAAAGGAATGATACTTTCATTTGAAAAAATAGCTGATGATCTTGGCATTTTGCTAAGGCAAGGGGTTTATCTAGGCTTGCAAGGTCCTAGCCTTGAGACGCCTGCCGAATATAAAATGGCTCGTATCATGGGTGCAGATATTTTGGGTATGTCCACAATTCCCGAAGTCATCGTAGCCAAACACGCAGGCATCCAGGTGGCTGTTTTTTCTATTGTTTCCAATGTGTGTTTTCCCAAATCAGCGCTAACCGAAACCACTGTGGAAGTCGTCATTGCCACTGTGAAGAAATCTGTCGAGAAGGTACAACGATTATTTGATGCTTATTTTGAACAAATAAAGCTATAGAAAAGGATCCTTAAAGGAAAGATAGATATAGACAACCTTAGATTTGTAGCTATAAAGGTGGGCGATGTAGATAGTGCTTTAGAAATAGGGTATTAAGAGTAATGCACCATCAACTCTTTTTATTTAAATCTTCACAAACTTAACAAGTCCCACGCTATCTTCATGCTTTAACCTAATAAAATAAGTCCCACTTTCTAATCCACTCACATCTATCGAGGAACTATCCAAGGTTACAGATCTCATAACCCTACCCGAAATGTCAAAGATCTCTGCTTTTGTCCATACATCTTTTGTGTCTAGGTACAAGATATCATTCACAGGATTGGGGTAGATATTGACTATTGTGGTGACATCGTTGATGGCAGAGATCGGGTTATTGATTTCGGATTGTGCTTCATTAGTACGAATCGGGAAGTTATAATCAAAATAGATATCTGCAAGATTTTTGAGCGAGTCACCAAGGACAAGTGTTGGTAAGGTCTTGATCTTGAAGGCGATGTAGCCATCATTATTAGCATCGTCGAAGGGTAGCTGGATATTCTCAAAAATGAATTCTACTTTATTGCCTTCTATGCGCGTATATACTTCGTGGCTGGCATCTGTGATTTTCAAAGTGCTGACGTCAAATATTTTGGTATTGATGATGTCTTTTATTACGACATTTTCAGCGGCATAATTGCCCGTATTTTCGAAGCGGATGAGATAGTCCACATACTTGCCGATCATTTCGGGATGGACACGATCGCCTTGGAGACATGTCTTGTCATTGGGATCGTATGAACCTACGACGGTATTTTCGAGTGTGAAGATATTATCTAGGATCGATGCGGAAAGATACAACTTATCTCCTGCATTGACAGCAGGCGTATCCGTAGGTCTATTGACTTTGAGTGTGACGGTGATTTCTCTTTTTTCGAAGGGAGGGAGATTAGTAAAATTCCACTTAACGATGCCATCCGCTACTTGGTCGGGCGATTGTGTTGCCGAGATATAATCCATTAATGTCTCATCATAGGTAAAATTGAGTGTACCACTTTCTATCTGGTTGCCTACATTTTCCCACACGATCTTATACTTAGTATCAAATCCTGGTCTCGCTGGTGGTGTGAGTGGGATGATGGTAATATTGGTTTGACGCAACATACTGCTTTTTGGAGTGATGCAAAAATTTTGGGTAATATTGTCGGATGAAGAGGGGAAAGTAATAGTGTAAATTGATGGTGTTACTTCGATATATTCTGAATATTCTATGATAGGTGTGATAGTATATGTGCCTGCTTGGATAGGAATGGTATATTTTCCTGTAGCATTAGAAATTAATATTCCTAAGTTGTTTCCATTTGAGATTTCATATTTTAGAAATGGGAAAGTTAAATCTTGATTATCACATCCATCAACATTTCCATCAAAGGTGTTTTCCCCTTTAAGTGTATAAAACTTGCCGCCTGGTGTGAAAGTGCAGTAGGAGTTTACTTCGCAGTTGTTTAGACCATATACTAAAGCTCTATTTTTCATTTCAAAGATGTGTTGGTCATTACTACATATGTATTCAAGATTTGGATTTTTTTCAAAATTTAGGGAATAGAAAAAAGTTCCTGTCTTTAGAAATAGAGAAGAAAGTTGATTATTACCACAATACAGATAGTTTAAGTTTTTTAACCCATTGACATTAATACTGGTAAGTTGGTTGTCTGTACAATACAATAACGCTAATCTATCCAATCCAATGACATCTAGGCTGGTGAGTTTATTTTTAAAACAATGCAGCGATTGTAATTCAACCAAACCGGATAGGTCTAAAGTTGTGAGTTGATTATTTGAACAACTCAAGGATGTTAAGTTTGCCAACCCTTTTACATTTAAGTAGTTAAGGTTCTTATTTTGGGAACAAATTAGTATCTTTAAGTTCTTTAATCCAGTGGCATCAAAATTCACAATTTGGTTATATGAACAGATAAATATGCTTAAATTTTTAAAATTTCCAATACCTTCTAGGTTAGAGATCAGTTTACCATCAACATTTAGATTAATGACTTTTAATGCTTCCTCCACATCTATCTCCCCATCATTATTCAAATCCGCATCCTTATCACCAGAACCATTTCCATCCGTATCCACACAATTTGTATTCACCAATGCATTCTTAAACTTAGCATCAGGGAAGTTGATAACCTGGGCTGAAGCCACAAGACTAAAAGCCAAAAACAAAAAGATTAAAACGTTTTTCATCTGTATATTTTTTTGTTTTTTAATGGTCAGATGAAATCTTTGATAAAAAATAATCATTGTGGTTATTGCAAAATAAAACATGATTATTTTTTATGTCGATTTCATAAAACTAAGATTTTAATAATAATTACTATTTCAACATCAGAAAAGGTAAGATTGTGCAGCCATCAGTTTCCCTTCCACTTATTCATTTCGTCAGCCAAAATTCATCTATTTCTTCTTCTAGTATCAAAGATAATTGTTTGTGTCGATATCGGTGTAATTTTTCATTATTTTTCTCCAAAATTGTTAAGGGGGCGACAGTTTCTAAGTACTTAGATCATGTATTGAGTCAACTAGTAGGAGAACCTTTACTATTTCAAGTCAAAAAATCAACTTTATTATTTTGGTAAGCTATTGTTTTCTGTTTTGGGTTAGCGTAAAAAAGAATTAATAGCTAACTAAGTATGTATGTTTAACAAAATGTACAAATTTTATTCCAAAGACCACAATTACTTTTATTTCGACAAGAATATGAACTAATCTAAATTATAAGGTAGGATGTAATACCAATTGTATTTATAAAATGGTCCGAAACAAATAAATAGATTTTTTATTCAATCGATTCAAAAAATATTTGCATTACCTTAGCGATGGAAATATTTTATGAAGAAGAATCAATGAAAAAGATGAAGTTTATTGGACTATTTTGTACGTACTATTGATATAAAGGGCAGGCCATTCCGGTAAGCGGAGCGATTTAGCGGAACTAGCTTTTTTGGTAATGCAAAAAAGTCAAAGCCAGTTGCGGCTCGAGCGACAAAGCCAAATTATTGCTCATACATTAAGTATAAAAGAGATTAGCATATTTTGACTTGAAACAATGAATGATAAAACAGCCGCTTTTAAAAATGTGCAAAATGTTATACACACACTACGTATATAAAACTAAGTGCCACTTAATGTTTTCCTTTTTGCAT
>JBBRJL010000219.1:0-5407 GCA_038219375.1 Chitinophagales bacterium
ATGAATACGACACAAAGGTATAGGGTTACTGTACCTACCTATATTACCTTGTGATTAAGTAAAAGTTAATAATATCATAAAAAAGTATAAAACAATAATATTGAATTAATATTCAGAAGTAGTTAATTATCAATCACTTAATATTGAAATGCAGGAATTTATTTATCAATCAGATATATATTAGGACAAAATTAATATGAAATTTTGATATGATATTTGGTTTTAAATACCTTTGTTCGGTGGTAGTTTAAACCACTACTTTTCTCGCTTTGTATAATCGCTATTTAGCTATCGATTTGAAATAAATACTAGTTAGATTAAAGATAGATTTAATGGATACAGGTAGTAAAAATAAAAAAAATGCAACAAACTGAACAAGGAAAAATTAATTGACACATTCAGTATTCTTGGATGAATTAAAATTAATCCGCCAAGCCTAACATAATTTAATTCATTAGTTTTGAATAAAAACAAATATTTAGGTTTAAAAAAGTAACTATTTAGGTCGCATATATCAAGTTTCACAACTTTGTGATTCGTATTTAATACACTTTTGACTTTTCTAGCAGTCACTAAGTAAAGTAGAGTGTATTCCAAAGGTGTTTAAACCCCTTGAAGTAACCTAATATTTATTAAAATTGTGATATTAATCAATTAATTTGGCTAGATGACTTTAGTAATTACTAGAAAAAAAAATGATTGCGATTTTGGAATTGATAAAGATCAGTCTTTTACACATCTTATTGCAAATCCATAATTTTGGTGGGCAAAGTATCTGAATACTTCCGTTCTTTTATAATCCAAATTACGATACCATGCTTCATTTTCAGTTTGAGTAGATGTCCACCAGAATCCTTGCTCTCTATTGGATGGCTCACAAAACCGTCCGTCCAAAACCCTGCATCCACAAGCCAAAGCTTTAAACCCACTATCATTGGTTCCCCATACATTATCAAAATTGGTCCAAGTTGCAGGAACAACTTGATAATCTTCCTTCAATTTATCACCCACATTAACACCTCTCCACTTATTCTTACCTAATTCACTTTGATTCATTCCTAAAGTAGATTCCATTTTTTGCCATTCCGCATCACTAGCTACATGCCAACCAATAGGTGCAATATTTGCAGAACTTTTGACAGCATAAAAATTATAAAGTAATCCTGTCTTACCAACTGTATATGCTGGAAACGTAGCATTTTGCCATTCATTTTCATCGCTAATCAGCTTTATATTCTCTCCATTTCTAAACTTGGTTGCTATCAGGTCATCTTGCATCCAAACTTGGTCTCCTATCTTAACGGTTTTATATATATTATTTTCTAAATCGATTACTGTACCGATTTCAAACTTTTTTTCTACTATATCATCCGGATTACATCCCGAAAAAAATATTATGGATATTAGCGCCATATAAATCAAACCACTTTTAAAATTAGCTTTCATAACTTAAAATTAAATCTTTACAAATTTTGTCAAAAATGTTTGTAATGAATCGGAAACCTTCATAAAATAAAGTCCATTTGGAAGATTTGAGAAATCAAACTCTTGCACATAATCATTAATGATAATCTCCTTCCGTACAGTACTACCATATATATCAATAACTTCCAACACTTGATTAGCATTGGCATTAATGTTATGATATATCTTAATTATATTACTCATAGGGTTAGGTGCAATACTAATCACAAATACATCTTTGTTTCTATTCGGTAACTCAGGACAAACGATTTCAATATTTTCATCATTACAAAAACCAATATAACAGCATAATGCTTCTATATTGATGTTGGCATTGAAATTATAATTACAAGCATTTGAGTCCATGCACCCAAAAACGATAAGATTAAGACATTTGTTAATATCGTTACAACTAAAATTCACATCGAACTCTACATAGTTTGGGTCCTGACAGCCACAGACAGGCGGATAATTAAGTGAAGGAAGTAAAATTTCACCAACCAATAGCGCACTATCTGTAGCAACATACTTGTTAATATTACCTGAAAGATCTTCTATTTCTAAATTTAACTTGAAAGACAATTCTCCTTGGGTTGTAATTTGAGCCAAAAGTATTTGATTGCTTTCTGGAATAACTCCCACAGTACCTGAATTTCCTAGAAAAGCATCATAACTCTTAAACGTAATTCCATTTTGAGATGTACCAAAAATGGTAAAATCTTCCCCAGTTAAAATATCAATAAATCCTTGATTCAACCATTCAGCAGGCTTGTTTTGACTTGTCATCATTCCATCTGCCATGATAAGTGGAACACCTGATGCAATGTTTGTACTTTTTAGTAATCCTGTTGCTATTTCCGCACTTCCACCATCATTATTTACACCTCCAATAAATGACCCGTTTGTGTCATCAATTTTCGGCAAGCCAAATACAACATCATTTCCTGATCTTGAAGTTTGTCCAATGGTCAACCAACTATCTAGGGCAGTCGTATTGTCAAAATACCTATTTTTATTTAAGGTATAAGCAAAACTTACCCCATCGTCTTGATGGTTAAATATAGGAGCAGTACTCGAAAAAATAAGGGGATGATTTTTATCTCCATAAAGTTTACGGAGCTTATATCCTGGCAGCAGGTCTACAAAGACACGATACGTCTTTGATCCTTCCTCTAGGATTCCGCCATTTACATTAGTGGCATCGTCCGCATCCGATATATAATAGATTTCAACAAAAACTTTTTCTACTTGTGCAGAAGCTACAATACTGAAAAATTGTACTGAAATAAAAAAAATAATAATGTACAAATGTTTTACCATGGCAAAATTGATTTAAATTTTATAGGATATGCTTATGGAATAATTGGTACCAAATCTAATGCTATCGAAATCTACTAAATACCCTTTATCATTATCAAACTTATATGATCTTCGGATGGGGCTATTCAAAATATCTTTTACTGTAAAGCTAATACCAAACTTTTTTACGATGGTTTTAGACAATTTAAAATCCACAAGATGCCTTGGCATTTCATAGATGTCTGGATCATCGTTAAATCCGGTTAAAACCAATCTGGCTGCCTGTACATTATATGCCATAGAAGCTGATAAACCATAGTCAGGAATTTCGTAATTCAAGATGCAGTTAAGTACAAGCGGTGCCTGTCCAAACATTTGTCTAGCAAAACTCTGACCATAAATCCATTTTTGAACCAATGTAACTGGATCAACCTCTAGAGTAGCCGGAACAACATTTGATTGAGATTTCACAAATGATGCATTTAATCTGATGTCTAAGTTTTTTATGATTTTTTTTCGTCCTTCAATTTCAATACCTACCACATATGAATCGTCAGCATTTGACCAAGAAAATCCTTGACCCTGAAAATTAATCACTTCTATGTGGTTTTTAAAATCTTTAAAAAAAAGGCTAACAGAAACATTATCACCATTCTTAAAATAGGATTCCAATCTTAAGTCATAATTATTTATATCTACCATTTTGAGATTGGAATTTCCAAATACATTAGCTCTCAATTCGAAGTCATAAATGACAGATTCGGAGTATTCTCTTATACTAGGCCTAGCTACACTTCTACTATAGTTCAATCTTAAATTCATTGGTGCATCATCATCATTCTTTAATTTATAAATTAAATTTAAACTTGGCAATACACTAAGCTTGTTTAATCTGCCTGCATTCATAAGCAATGGCACTTGATATACCCTTCTAAAATCACCATTTGCATAGCCATTTGCATTATATAAGTCAGCATCGGCAAACATATCAACTTGTTCCACCCTAACCCCGCCACTTACCCTGAATGTCGGTACAATGGTGATATCAGTCATGGCATAAACAGCTGCAACTTCACTTTTACCTATAGTATGTGTTGGGGCTACGTAACCACTGGTGTAATAATAATTCACCGACGTATTTGTGTCACCATTTAGCAAGAAGTTTTTTTGATCAAAAAATTGATTCAAATCTCCATTTTCGGCAAGAGGATCTCCATTTCCGAACAAAAACCCATAATTATATTGATCATACTTTCTACTTAGAGACTTATAAGCTGCGCCTATTTTTAATTTTGCAGGAAGTGATTGATTTTTATTTATGGGGAACTCAAAAGAAAGTTTAGTATCCAACAATTTTTCTTTAAGTACTCTAAAATCTCTGACCAAAGGATCATCTGCAAATGCGGGTCCGTCGTAAAAGTAGTCAGGATTGTCATCTGCTGTAAAAAAACGGTATCTTTTAAAATCTGGTGCATCACTTTTTCCACTTGTATAGGAAGCATTAAAATCAATTTTAACTTTGCGCTTTGGTATAAAATGTGTTGACTTTACCTGATATATTAACTGTTGTCTTTGTTCATAAAACTGAGCTGAACCAAAAATTGGGTTTCCCGCATCTTTAGATGAAAAAATAATTCCTTCCCGTAAATTGTTAACACCAATAAAATTTGGCATAAAAAGAAAACTAATGCTATTATTAGGATTAAACTTATAAGCTAAATTAATTAAGGCGCTCCACCCATTTGTAAATTTTGCAATTTCTGGGTTACTAATATCATTTCTTGCCGCCACACCATCATTAATTATACCTTGAGATCTATCAGCCACCGAATTTGGATCATACTGGACCTGACTATTATATCTAAGACCCAAAATATACCCGAGGCTCTTACCAAATAATTTTGTTTGATTACCAAGACTGAAACTTTGAGAATAATTCAAAGGTGCTCTTTTCTTAAAACTCTTCCAATTATTAGGAAGGCTTGCACCTATTTTAGCAGCATCTTCATTGATTATTCTAAAGGCTTTATCACTTAATCCGTTGGCTACAAATGCTTGATTAGCTTTTAAAAGAGCAGCTTGGTTATTTATTTCTCCCTTACCTAAAAGGCCAAGTTTGTTATATCCAAGCGCAGTAAATTCTTGTTGAGCTTCAGGAGATAGTTTTGTCCAATCAGAATTGAGTCCTAAACCAGCATAATAATCTCCCAATCCCAAAGCAATGAACTTATCATATAAAGATGGATTAAAATTTAAATTTTTATAGTTTGCGTGGTCAAATTTTCTAAATCCATCATCAAAACCCAACCAATCAGTAGAACTATTTTGCGTAGATAAGACATTACTTAAAGATGAATTTGGATTGTAACCTACTTGGCTCTCTACATTTAAGGTGAACTTTTCAGGATAGTCTTTTGTCTCTACAGAAATGTATGCTCCCGTCCAATCTCCCGGCAAGTCTGGACTGGCAGTTTTAGTAATAATTACGTTGTCCACCAAGCTTGCAGGTACAATATCTAATTTAATATTATTGGTAAATGGGTCTAGAGTAGGAATCTGAGCACCATTTATCGATGTCAGTACATATCTGTCTCCTATACCTCTTACGGTAATAAAACTACCATTTGTTGAAACCCCTGATACC
>JBBRJL010000220.1:0-5395 GCA_038219375.1 Chitinophagales bacterium
GATGCATCCGACCATATTCGCTCATTCGGATGATCTTATTTTTTGGTGAAAAAATGATAGGTTAAGATTTGATTTAACAACATTTTTCACTCATTTTATCCATACTAAACCATTAATAAAGTTTATCCAAATGGCGAAAAACTTACTCATAGTAGAGTCACCGGCGAAGGCCAAAACAATAGAAAAAATCCTAGGTTCAGATTTTATCGTCAAGTCAAGTTACGGGCATATCAGGGATCTTGAGAAAGGGAATAAGGGAATAGACATTGCCAATAATTTTGAGCCATCGTACGTCGTATCTCCCGAAAAAACCAAGGTAGTCAGAGAACTGAAAGAACATGTCAAAAAAGCGACGGAAGTGTGGCTTGCAACGGACGAGGATCGAGAAGGAGAAGCCATTTCTTGGCATTTGTGCAAGGAGCTAGGACTCAATGAAAAGACAACAAAACGTATTGTATTTTCTGAAATCACCAAGCCAGCTATCCAAAAAGCAGTGGCTAATCCACGTACTGTAGATATCGACTTGGTCAATGCCCAGCAAGCTCGTAGGATTCTAGACAGATTGGTAGGATTCGAATTGTCAGAAGTTCTTTGGAGAAAAGTAAAAAATAAATTGTCCGCAGGTAGGGTACAATCCGTAGCTGTCAAGCTCATCGTAGAACGTGAAAGAGAGATACAAAACTTTAACATAACACCATTTTTTAAAATAACAGCCATTTTTCAGGTTGATAATGGTAGAGGCGAAAAAGTAGCGCTCAAAGCTGAATATACGACCAGAATAGACAATGTAGAAGAAGCAAAGACATTTCTTGATAACTGTAATGGAGCTAATTTTAATATTAATAGCATAGAGAAAAAACCTTTAAAACGTTTTCCGGCGCCACCATTTACGACATCTACACTACAGCAGGAAGCCAGTAGGAAACTAGGTTTTTCTGTCAATAGGACTATGTCAACAGCACAACGTCTTTATGAAGATGGTCTCATCAGTTATATGAGAACAGACTCATCCAATCTTAGTGACACGGCAGTTGCTGCTATCTCCGCTGAAATTGAGTCTAGTTATGGCAAAAAATATCTCCATGTTAGAAAGT
This sequence comes from Chitinophagales bacterium, assembly GCA_038219375.1. Taxonomy (GTDB): domain Bacteria; phylum Bacteroidota; class Bacteroidia; order Chitinophagales; family Saprospiraceae; genus OLB9. The sequence goes on from JBBRJL010000220.1 coordinate 1,095, forward strand.
ATAAGTCCAAAACAGCCAATGCGCAAGAGGCGCACGAAGCCATCAGACCGACATACATAGAACGAAAAAATATTGGTCCAGATAAAGACCAAATGAGATTATATGATTTGATTTGGAAGCGAACCATCGCAAGTCAGATGTCTGAGGCCGAAATAGAAAAAACAATCGTTAAGATTGATATCTCTACTATGAAAGGCAAACAACTAGAAGCAGTTGGTGAAGTCTTGACCTTTGATGGATTCCTAAAAGTGTACCTTGAGTCGACTGACGATGATGACGATGATGATGATACAAAAGGTATGTTGCCGCCTTTAAAACAAGGGCAAAACCTTGCTTTGGAGTATATGGAGTCAGTAGAGAGTTTTACTCGACCACCATCTAGATACACTGAAGCTAGTTTGGTCAAAAAACTTGAAGAACTAGGTATTGGTCGTCCTTCCACCTATGCGCCTACGATTACCAAAATCATGGAAGAGGAACGGGGTTATGTCACCAAAGAAAGCCGTGAAGGTGTAGCTAGAACTTATAGATACATGAAGTTGCAAGCAGGCAATATAAAATCTGAAACTAAGTCTGAAATCACCGGAACCACCAAAAACTGTCTCTATCCATCAGATTTGGGTATGGTTGTTGTCGATTTTTTGTCTGAACATTTTGAACAGGTAATGAATTACAGCTTTACCGCCAATGTAGAAAATGAATTGGACAAAATAGCTACAGATGGCGTGGATTGGAAAGGTATGCTGAAAAATTTTTATGGTCCATTCCATGACACTGTCGAAAAAACCATGGAAACAGCCGAAAGAGCAAAGGGTAAAAGAGAACTGGGCATAGATGAAGCCTCGGGCTACTCGGTAATCGCACAAATGACACGATTCGGTCCTGTGATACAAATTGGCGACAGAGAAGAAATCAAAGAAGGTGAAAAACCAAGATTTGCTAACCTCAAACCTGGTCAATCCCTCGAAACCATCACTTACGAAGAAGCGATGGAATTATTTAAATTGCCTAGGACGGTAGGTGATTATAATGGTGAAGAAATCATTGTCAATACAGGACGATATGGACCTTATGTGAAAGTAGGTGAGCTTTTTGTTAATCTTCCACGAAATATCGATCCAATGTCAATCTCAATAGAAGAAGCGACGACATTGATTGATGCCAAAATGGAAGAAAATGCACCTATCGGGCAATATCAAAACCTTCCAATTACTAAAGGAAAAGGTAGATTCGGCCCTTTTGTCAAGTGGAACGATATTTTTGTGCCTATACCTGCAAGATATAAAATTGATACCATTACCAAGGAACAAGCCATTGAAATTATTGATATAAAAGTAGATAAGGAAGCGAATAGATACATCCAAAATTGGAGTGCTGAAAAAGTGTCCATAGAAAATGGAAGATGGGGACCATATATCAAATTCGGCAAAAATAATCTTAAAGTACCAAAGGTAGATGGTGAAAAGGTGGAAACAGAATATTTGCAGACTGTGAGCTTTGATGTTGTGAAATCCTGGATCGAAGCAGAAATTCCTGATGCATTTAAGAAAACTGAAGTCAAAAAGAAAGTAGTCAAAAAGAAGTGACGGTAACGTTTTACTAGCTTAATGACAAATATTTTATTGTTATTAGAGTATTAAACTTTTCTTAACTAACAATATTATATGAGTTTTTGTCTTTATATCATAATAAACCAGTTTAACCATGAAATTTCGAATTTTAAATATTTTGACCACATTGATGATGGTCTCAGCAGTTCTTCAGGCTCAGGTATTGGACGAAGAGACAGGATTTATTTTTGTAAAAGCTGAATATCTATTTGAGACAGGCAGATATGACGAAGCCATCACACAATACAATGCAGTAATAGCTAAAGATTCAAAATATAAAAACGCTCTGATAAAAAGAGGGCTCGCAAAGTATGCCTTGGCAGCGTATAAAGGTGCTAAGATGGATGCGATGCAATTTATTGATGTAAATGGTATTAGCGCAGAGTCTGCAGGATTACTAGGTAGGTCATTTGCGGCTATGAATGATGGTAAAGCAGCTATCAACTGCCTAACTGCGGCGATCTCACTTGATGGTAAAAATACAGATTATTACGAGTGGCGAGCTGCTATTCTTGAAGATGATGGTCAGTTATTGCAAGCTTGCAAAGATTATGAAGCAGCTATGAATTTAGGCAGTGCAGCAGCTGAAGCTAAAGCAAAAAATCTTTGTGGTGTAATAAAAACCCAATCAAATGACAATAAGCCTAAAGTAAAGGTAATAAATCAAGACTCAGAAGGATTTCCAGAAGATGAAAGGCCGACTGAAACCACCAATTCTACCGATATACAGAAAGACGAAGTATTGTCTGATGGTACACAAGAACCAACAGGAAATATGAATGAAAATCCAGATTCGCCAACAACCATTGATGATTCAGAACATCCTGTGATCGATGAAAATTTACCTAAAGAAGATAATACTGTCAATAGTTTTGTAATAGATGAAGATCTGACCATCGAGCTGTCAGGACAAGAACTGGGGAGAAGGAAAATAGCTGAGATCCCTAGTATTCTTATCCTAGCTAATGAAAATGGTAAGGTCACAGTCAATATCTGTGTAAACAAAGCAGGAGTAGTTACCAAAGCAGAATTTAATGGGTCTATGTCAAGTATTGCTAAAAAAAGTCTTGTTTCATTAGCTATCAGAAAAGCTAAGGAATTTGAATTCGCTCCAGGAAAATATGATCTTCAGTGCGGTATTATGGTATTCAAAATCAAGGGAAGCTAGTTTTGGGTGTTTTAATATTAGTTTCTACTAAATTGATAATCAACGGTTTCCCTTTAGGGTGCAGGGTATAAAACTGTTGATTATTTTGAGTGTTTTGGGAGCGGACTCAAGTGTAAATTTCTAATGGATTTGCAAATTTGTTTGCAACCTATATAATCACACAATCACCAAATCTAAGAAATTTGTGCGTATTGATTTTATGGTTTTGACAAAAGTAACCTGTAGCAGCAAATCACCAAATCCACCAAATTGGTAATTCTACAGTTTCTTAAAATCCGATGTTAAATAATTCCTAGAAAATAATAATTTAAACAGTGAAAACACATTGGATTATTTATCTTTGATTTCTTTTGCCTACCTTGGCATCCGAAACCAAATCAAATGATTGTATGCTTAATGTAAACTCAGAAATAGGCACACTTAAAAAAGTTATCATCCATAGGCCTGACGAAGGCATAGCTAGGATTTCTCCCAAAAAAGCAGAGGAATTGCTCTTTGACGATATTGTACATCTCCCTCAAATGAGAGAAGAACACGACATCTTCAGACGAGTGCTTCAACACATTCTTGGTAAAGAAAATGTACTCGATACCCAACGATTGATCGAGGAAGGATTTGAAGCAAGTCCTGATATCAAAGAGGAGTTAATCGACAAAATCGTGGATTATGAAGAGTTACCTCCGTCTGATAAAGACTTTTTTATGTCGCTCGGGTCTACCGCTTTAACAAAGGTACTTATCACAGGATACTACCAAGATGAAGATCATATTTATTTTGACCCTATTCCTAATTTTATCTTTACGAGAGATATTGCGGTGGTGATCAAAGATCATATCATTATTACAAAAGCTGCCAAATCAGCTAGGTATAGAGAAAATCTTTTGACAAGATTTATATTTTATGCACATCCTTTATTTAAAAGTCTTAATGCTCAAGGCAAAATTATAAATCTCAACCACTTAGATAAATTTCCACCGTCAAAAAAAGGTGAAGTTGTATCTATGGAAGGCGGTGATGTCATGATGCTCAATGATGACTTTGTGCTAATCGGCTGTTCAGAGCGCACTACAGATTATGCTATTCAATGCGTAAAAAAAGTATTGTTTGAAAAAGGATTGGTATCAAATGTCGCTCAAATAAATATACCTTCTGATCGTACTTGTATGCACATTGATACCTTATTTACTTTAATAGACTATAACGATATCGTATGCTTCAAGCCGATTGTATTTGATGGGGTGAGTTCAAATGTGAAAGTGTATCGCAAAAATGGAGCAGAAATAGTCTACGATTCTGTCAAAAATTTCTTTTTACATGAAATAAACCCAAAGGTTAATTTTATTTTTAGTGGGGAAGGTGTATCTCCTTATCAAGAACGTGAGCAATGGACAGATGGTTGTAACCTGGTGGCATTAAAGCCCGGAGTAGCCCTCACATACGATCGTAACCCTAAGACCGAACTTGCACTTAAAGAAGCAGGATACACTATCATGCATGCTAGAGATATGATAGCTCAAGTAAAT
>JBBRJL010000221.1:0-5392 GCA_038219375.1 Chitinophagales bacterium
AGTATTTCAGTATATAAAGAAAACTTGATCATAGATGCAGCATCACAATATATGATTAGTGTCAATCACGACTGGGAGATACGTTTTGATATAATTTCTATTGTTTTTGACAAGCACCTCAAACCAGAAATATCACACTATAAAGACGCTTTTTATCCGTCTATATAATCTATAGCCTTTATCTAAAAGCAAAGTTTATTTCTTTCATTAGCCTTTCTCCATTCCAAGTGCCAGGTACAATAAGCCGTCTTATGGTCAAGAGAGGATCGTTTTTGTGCTGCTTACCAGCTAGCTGAAAAGCTCCCTTAAAATTTCTTTTTTTGAGTTCCTGTACTGCAAAGTCATTACATAATCCAAAAGGGTATGCTAGAAATTCAACTTTTTTACCTATGATTTTTTCTAGATTTTTCTTTGGTTTTTCGATTTGTGTTTCCCAATCTTTTAGTGGCAGTTTTCTGAGATCTTGGTGGTCCCAAGTATGGTGTCCAATGCAATGTCCACGATCAGAAAGCATTTTTATTTCTTCCTTTGACATATAGTTTTTTTTACCAATAGCTATTGTCATTATAAAAAAAGCGCCTTTGTATCCATATTTTTCAAGTATTGGAGCTACAATGTGGTAATGTTCCTTTCTAGTATCATCAAAACTGAGCATGATTGGTTTGTCTGGTAAACAGGCTCCATTTTTTAAATGATTGTATATGTCATCGGGGAGAACTGTTTCATAACCTTTGGTTTTGAGATGTTTGATATGTCTTTCAAAAGCAGCAGATGAAATAAAATATGCCGAAGGGTTTTTAGGATTTTCCTGAATATTATGATAACTTAATATTGGTACTTGTGAAGATAACATTAAAGTGGAATTCTCTCTAATATTAGCCCATGAAACAAAACAAAACATTAAAGGTAAAAAAAGGTAGAACTCTAATGGCTCAAGTTTGGATGTTGTCATAGGTGTAATATTTCCATATTAAGAAAAAGCTATTTGATAGGAGTTACCTTGAGTCCTGCTTTCCGGAGTAGGTGAATCACGCCCACTGGTCCACCCAAATGTCCTGCACCAACTGCATAAAAAGTAGGTTCTTTTTTTGCCCCTTCTAAGATCAGTGGAATCCAATTTTTGTTCCTTTGATTCAATAATTTATCTTCAAATCCTGCGATATCACTACCTTCCTCGGAGATCATACTTACCATAGCATTGATGTTTTGAGAGGTGTACATTTCTGTCATTTTTTTGAATTCATCGTTGCCCGTATCAGAAGATTTGATGGCGTCGACGAGCATTTTTGCTTGTGCTTCATAAGGAATTTCATCAAATAAGTTTATTTGATAATCTATGGTTTCCAACCCACCTATTGATTTGCCTGAGTTTTTTGCCATTTCCATAAATTCCATTTCGTACGACTTCATATTTCCGTTATTAAGCCCAGATGGATCCATATCTCCGTATGCAAAAACAGTAAGAAACATTGGTTTCATTTTTTCCAACATAAAAATAGGGAGTCCCATTTTTTTGAAGTGATCACTTACAAGCTCATATTCTTCTTCTGTCACTAGGTCTTTCAGAGATTTACCGTCTTTCATCATGACTTTACTCATCATACCCATCATGGATGACATATCAGACATTTCTTCCATATTGACTTCGAAAACAACTTTATTTGCTGCGTCGATTGATGCCATTGTGCCTTTGGGAAGAAAATAATCTTTAGCGTCAATGATATGTATCGTCCCATATATATAGGAAGGCTTAGAGATCCCAGGACCATTGATTTCCCAAAGTAGCGCATTTTCTAGCGGCTTGTATTGGAGTTCTGAAGATTTGGTTGTTTTGCATGATGATATGGAGACAAAAAGTAGTGCTCCTGAAAACATCACAAATAAATATCTTTTTAATAATTGCATACTAATATCAAATTACAATATTCGGTCAATGTATAAAACCTGATGATTAACGAAAAAGAAGGATACAATGTTTTTATTTATTAACTCCTTCGTTGTTTTGCACTTTCGTAAAGAAAGATGCCTGCGGCTACAGATACATTAAGTGAGTCAAAATCACTAACGGCAGGTATTTTGATGATCTCATCTACTATTTCCAACACTTTATAATGCAAGCCCTTATCTTCTGCACCAAGAATGATAGCAAGTGGTTCTTTCAAATCTGATTGTTCAGGCTCAATGGCATCTTTTAGGCTAGTTGCAATCACTTTTAGCCCTAGACTTTGTAGATCACTAACCAATGTAAGCAGACTATTGACCCTACAAACGGGAATCCTCAGAATAGCACCTGCAGATGCTTTTACGGTATCTTCATTGATTCTACCCGCAAAATTTCCTGCAATAATGATAGCGTCTGCTCCAAAATAATAGGCAGACCTAGCGATAGCTCCTACGTTTCTGACGTCTGTGACACCATCTATCACCAGAACTAATGGAGATTTTCCTTTTTTCATAGTTGATGCGATAACATCTTTGAAATCATGATATTTAATAGGAGAAATCAAAGCTACGACACCTTGATGAACTTTATATTTGCTAAGTTCGTTTAGTTTGACTTCAGGAACTTTGGCGAGTGGTACGTTGGCATCTTTACACAGATTGCGAATCTGTATTTCATACTCTCCTCTGATACTGCTTAAGACAAACACCTTTTCAATATCCAAACCAGCATCAAAAGCTTCAGTCACTGCATTGCGCCCATATATCGTGTCAGACATAGAAAATTCGTTTTATTTTGTCACAAAGATGGGAATAAAAAAATAATTTTGTCGTACAGACAACATAATTATAGAAAAAGATAGTTAAAGAAACAATGTTTTTATACTTTTATGACTCATTCTCTTAATTCTCTTAAGTAAATGTGGTTTATACTTATTTACAAACAATCTATTATTAACTAAATTTTCATCACATGCAACGTAAATTTTACATTTTAGTACTAATGTTGCTTATCCAGTCTCCTTTGATTTTTAGTCAAAGTCAGACAAAGTTGGATATTGCACTTAGACACCTTGAGCAAAATGCTAAGAAGTGGAGCTTGATACCTTCGGATTATGCGAATCTGCAGATCAGTTCAGAAGTAACGTCCAAATCAGGAATTACTTATGTCTATCTAAACCAAACCCACGAAAATATTCCAATCAGAAACGCCATGATGACGTTGGTGATTTCAAGAGACGGAAAAGTAATGTCAGATATGCACAATTTTGTATCTGATGTTAAATCAAAAGTTAGTAAAAAGAATCCAACCTTGGCAGCAGACAAGGCTATTCTTCAGTCTGCACAACATTTGGAAGTGAGTGTAAAGGGAAATCCAATCCAATCGTCTAGAAGTGACAGTGGCAAACTTACTTTTGAAATGACTGAACTAACCAAATCTCCCATTCCTGCTGAACTAAAATATGATTTAGTAGGTGACAAGCTTGTTTTGGTTTGGAATCTAAATCTGGACATGAAGACAAATGCTGATTATTGGGATATCAATATTGATGCAACAACAGGAAATTTTGTTTCAAAAGCCAATTTCACAACATATTGTCAACATCATAAACACGCTTATGCAAAACACGATAATTGTGCTATAAATACATTTAAAAGTATTAATAAAAAAACACAACGTGTATCCCAAGTTTTGGCAAATAGAGCTGCCGCAACGTATAATGTGTATGCACTTCCTATAGAAAGCCCAATTCATGGGGCAAGAAATTTAGCGTCTGACGATCAATATCTAGATTTTTCACCTTTCGGATGGCACGATACAGATGGTGTTGATGGCCCTGAATTTACCATTACAAGAGGCAATAATGTCTTTGCTTACCAAGACAAAGATGATAATGATGAGCCAGATGGAACGCTTACAGAAGGAAATCAGGCATTAAATTTTGATTTTCCGATAGACTTAAATCAGGATTCTAGGCAGTTTGCGGATGCAGCTGTTACCAATTTGTTTTATATGGTCAATATGATGCATGACATCTCAGCATCTTTGGGCTTTACGGAAGATTTTGGAAATTTCCAGCAAAGTAATTATTCAGGTTCGTCTGGAGGGCAAGATTACGTTTTGGCACAGGCTTTTGATGGAATTGAAGCAGACCCACAAAGTTTAAATAATGCAAACTTTTCTACACCTACAGACGGGTTTAATGGAAGAATGCAAATGTTCTTTTGGGAAAATGCCGGTGGGGCAGTCTCCATTGACTCACCACAATCTATTGAAGGATTTATTTCTGAATATGGAGCAGCATCATTCGGTAGAGTGATACCAAATGCGATGGAAACAGCGATCGTAGGAAATGTAGAAATAGCAAAAGATGGGACGACAAACCCAACATTAGGGTGTAATAATTTTTCAAATACATCAGAGATGGCTGGCAAAATTGCGCTCATAGATAGAGGCGTATGCGAGTTTGGTAGGAAAGTCCTTAATGCACAGAATGCGGGGGCAATAGCGGCCCTAGTGTGTAATATTTCAGGTGTAAATGGGGGAAATGGTGAAGAAATATTAGGTATGGCAGCGGGAGCTATAGGGGCGTCTGTGACGATACCTTCTGTTTTCTTAAAGAAGTCAGACTGCGATAAGATTCGTCTTGCCTTATCAAATGGTGAATCAGTACAATTGACTTTTCAAGAAAGAGAGCGTGTAGGAGCCGAATATCTTGATGGTTCATTAGATAATGGAATTATTGCCCACGAATTTGGACATGGTATTTCGAACAGGCTAACAGGTGGAAGACTGAATTCTGCATGTCTAGGCAATGACGAACAAATGGGTGAAGGATGGAGCGACTACTTTTCATTAATCACAACACACGAAGAAGGAGATAAAGGCTCTGACCCAAGAGGCATAGGTACTTTTGCATCAGCACAACAGGCTACAGGCAGTGGTATAAGAAGATACCCTTATTCTACAGATATGGCGGTCAATCCGCAGACTTTTGATGATATTAAAGGTACTACTGCACCACACCCACTTGGTGAGGTTTGGGCAGGTATGCTTTGGGATATGTACTGGGGATTTGTGGACAAATATGGGTTTGATCTTGACTGGAACAATACTGAATCTGGTAATTACAAAGCCGCTTTCCTTGTCATAGAAGGTATGAAAATGCAACCTTGTAATCCTGGTTTTATAGCAGGAAGAGACGCCATATTGAGGGCAGATAGTATCCATTTTAACAAAGATAATCTTAAAATAATCTGGGAATCATTCGCTAGAAGAGGTTTGGGTTATTTTGCTGATGGAGGTTTGACATCTAATAGAAATGATGGTACTGAAAACTTCGATGTATTACCTACGCTTATTGAAAAATTGAAAATAATTAAAACAGCAACAGCTTCAGTCGATGCAGGTGACGAGATAGATATAGAAATCAATACGATCAACCACATA
>JBBRJL010000222.1:0-5356 GCA_038219375.1 Chitinophagales bacterium
AGTTTATGGGCTAGTTATCGTGGAGATAAAAAATAAACATGGATGGATATACGGGACTGAAACTGATGATAATTGGACGCAGTCTATTTATCGTAAGAAATATTCCTTTCAGAATCCACTTAAAAAGGCTATAGGCAGAAAAAAGTACTAGCGGAATTTCTAGACTTATATGAATCAAAAATATACACTGTGGTTTATTTTGTAGGTGATTTTACATTTAAAACTGCCATGCCTGATATTGTGTTTATCTAGTTATTTGTCATTTGTATTTTGAAGACCTGTATGAATGCGTTACTTGCAAATTGAATCATGCTGAGCTTGACAAGTTTTGCAAAGCCAAAAGAACATTCCCACTTACAAGGTATACTTCAAATATTATTTGCCCAAAGTGTGACTCACCACTTGTAGAAAGAAATGCAAAACAGGGTACTAATACTGATAGGAAGTTTTTGGGATGTGGTAATTATCCAAGGTGCCGGTTTACTAGGGCCATATAACTTGATACCATATGATTGACTTTACAAAAATATAATCTATTCTGATAATCCTTTCAAATAAATTTGAAAACCATTAACCAAACAATAAGTAATACATGGTGACATCCCAAACCATTTACCCTTTTTTTTGATATGACTACAACATTAAATTGCACAATAATCTTACTTAAAACTCTTCATCAAAATCCGTAGTCTTGACAGGTTTACCGTCTTCGGATCCTTCGGTGGTATTTGCAGTTTCATATTTGCTGCAGTCCGTTTCTATCAGTTCTTCTTCTGGCTTCATAAAGACAGAATTTGTCCCAAAGCCTAGTATGTTGTCCGCTTGGATCTTAAGTAAAAACTTCTCAAAATATGGCCTTGCCATTACGGCACCTTGACCATCACTCAACGAGTTAAATCTAATAAACTCCTGATCTCCACCTACCCAAGTTGACACTACAATTTCGGGTGTGAAACCTAAAAACCATCCATCTTTATAGTCATTGGTAGTACCAGTTTTGCCAGCTACTTCAAATTTATTAAACTTTGGTTGTAAAATCGAAGCTACATATTTTAGCATATCGACGATCACATAATTGTAAGCAGCGTTGATAGCTCTTTTTTGTTCGGGTACTGCACTATAGATGACACGACCATTTTTGTCTTCTATTCTAGTGACAAATATTGGTTTGGTGACGATACCATCATTGGCAAAAGCGGTGTAAGCACAAGCCATATCCATAACCGAAAGTTCAGGCGTACCTAGGCAAATAGAAGGATAATCAGGTATTTTAGCTTTGTCAATACCTAGATTTCCTACTAGATTTTTTACACTCTGCACATTGCCTATCTCTTTCATCAGAAATACAGAAACTGAATTTTTTGAATCCTTCAATGCTTGACGCAAAGTGAGAGATGCGCCAGAAAATTTATTATCCGAATTACTAGGACACCATGTGGTAGCTAATTTAAAATTGGGATCATTTGCTTGAATACATTGTTGGACATCTTGTACTTTGTAGCATGGAGACATAGCGTTATCAATGATAGCGGTAGAATATATGAACGGCTTGAAGGTAGAACCTACTTGTCTATTTGAATTAACGTGGTCATATTGAAAGTACTTGTGTCCAATACCTCCTAACCAAGCCAAAATATTGCCTGTTTTAGGATCGACAGCTAAAGAACCAATCTGCAAATGTTGTAAATGATACTTAATTGAATCCATTGGCGACATTTCCACTACTTTTTCTCCCGATTCATTGTATGCAAATACGCGCATTTTAGTTTTGGTATTAAACGCAGTATTTACTTCTTTCTGCATTTTGTTCCACTGTTTTTTGAAGACTGACCAATATTCACTTTCCATGATTTCGGTACATTGGTCAAAGTCATCTTGTGTAATAGTTTTATTTTTCAATAATTTCTTGAGGTGTCCTTGTTTCTCATCTTCTTCAAACATTCTGAAGATATTTGTATCCGATATTGGTTTCTCGATGACATTGTTTGTGATATCATTCAATACCTGAGTCATGTGTTTGCTTCTGATCTTTTTATATCGATCCGAGTCCTTCATCATTTGGATAAGTTGTCTTTTCCTTCCTTCTGCTTTTTCTTTATCTGCTCTGTAAGTAATAAAATCTTTGTCTTTCCATACGGTGAAATATCTTTCTTGAAGTTTTGACATATGTTCGTACATAGCTTGTTCTGCGTACCTTTGAATTCTTGTATCTATCGTAGTATATATTTTAAGTCCATCTACATATAGATTGTATTTGCTACCATCAGGCTTGCGATATTTATCATCATCAAGGAGTTTTTTAAGCCATTTGGTTAGTTCTGATCTGAAATATGGTGCTATACCATCATGATGGACTTCTCTTCTGAAACTAGCCATATTTATAAACTGCACTCTTTTATTAAGATAATCTTCTTCTGAGAGAAAATTCTTCTTTACCATCTGCTTCATCACTACGGATCTTCTATTATGGCAATTTTCAGGATTAATGATTGGATTGTAAAGCCTAGGGTTTTTTAACATACCAATGAGCACAGCTGCTTCTTCTATTTCGAGATCTTTTTGGTCTTTTCCAAAATACGTTTTGGCAGCTGCTCCTATTCCTACCGCATCATACAGGAAGTCACTTTTGTTAAGATACATTGCTAGAATCTCTTCTTTGGTATATCTTTTTTCAAATTCGATGGCAATAACCCATTCTTTAAGCTTTTGCCACACTCTTTTTGGGAATGAACTAGACCTTTGGGTAAAAAACAATTTAGCTAGTTGTTGAGTAATGGTACTTGCACCACCTTTGCTTCCCATATAGAAGATGGCTCTAGCTGTACCTCTTACGTCTACGCCTGAATGACTAAAAAATCTTACATCTTCTGTAGCAACTAGTGCATTGACTATATTTGGGTTAAGATCTTTGTAGTCGAGCCACTCACGATTATATTTGAATACTTTGCCGAAAACTTCATTATCTGTGGACACAAATTGTGAAGCTATTTCGTACTTTGGATTTTCTAGCTCTTCAGTATCGGGTAGTAAAGTCTTTGATATTACAAAAAACAATAAACCTATCAAGATTATTATTGATGCCAGAACTGCCAACATTCTTTTTAAATAAGGATGGCTGAAGAAAGATGTTTGCCCTGATTTTTGTTTTGACATTCTGTTAGATATGACTGTACGCCTTAAAATTTGGCACAAATATATGAAATATTTTACATATTTTAAAATTTCTGTTTTGTATCGGCCTAGAGTTCATCGGAAAATCGCTACTAAAATCTTTCCTTTTAGAAACATATAGGCTTCCATTCCTTATGAATTTCATGTATTATTACTTTGAAACACTCACCCTACCTGTTGCACTTCTAGCATAAACTGTTCCTTTGTACATATGTTCACAACTCACAGCCGGCATATAAAAATCTCCTGAAAATGCTGCTTTCGCCTTAAAACTGAAACTTTCTGTTCCACCAGCTTTCATATCAAAAAAAGTATATACCCTATCATCCTTAAAATCTTGATAGGTGAAATTGCCTTTAGATTTTGCTACTTCTGTTTCATAAATCCGTGGATTAATGAGCTCCCACCCTGCTGGCATCTTGAGATTTAGTGCAAGATCATTAGCCGCGAGTGCTGATGGATTATTGACTCGAATGGTTACAGAGATATCGTCTCCGAGCCTAATGCCAGTGATACCAGATTGTTTTCTAGTTACATTATAATAATCTACAGTAATACCTAGGTTGCTCGATGCAGCATCTTTATTGAGATTATTGTCGATAAATCTATTTGTCTGATACACATAAAGCTTGCCTTTGCCTTTATTCTGAATAGATACCGTTTTGTCGTATGACGTCTTGTCTATGATGATGATTCTTGGTTCGTATGCCGAATGCTGATAAGTTTTGTTGGCGCCACTGAGTCCCGTAATGGTATAATCAACTTTATTCACTAGGCCAAGTGCTTTTCCAAAATATTTGTAAGCAGCTATGAAAGAAAATCCTTTGGTCTGCGTGCTTGTCCAAGACATTCCGTTGAGTGTTTCCACCATTTGGTCATAATAGTTTTCGAGTTTATTTTTGTCAGTATCTATGTAACTTAAAATTTCAACGATCAGCGCCCAATCTCTCCCTCGATCTCCGAAGCTGTCATAATCTCTGGCTTCGTTGTAGTTTTTCTGAAGACCTTCAGCTTTAGCTACATATTCTTTTGCCTTCGAATCGTAACTGCTCAGCTGAAAACTACCTGCAATAAGCCACCAAGTCATCGGATTGGTAGAAGTATTAGAAGTCACAAATCTATTCATGGCTGACTTGGATGGTTTACCAGCTTTGGCCAATACACATAATCTAAAAGCTTGGGCTAGTGATTCTGTTTCGTAGACATAATTGTCAGTGAGTCCACTTGCCGCCCAGTTATTGGCTATGCTATAGTGTGCGTCGAGCCATTTTGAGAGCATGTCTGAATTATTGGAAAGATAATTGAGTCTTTTTAACTCTACCAAAAAATTGCCTGCATAAATATCTGACCAAGCATGATAGTAAGTACCGTCCCAATAATTAAACTTACCTGACGGTTGCTGAAAACGAGCTATTTTATTGATAGAAGCTTGAAGGTTTTCCATTCGATTTTTATTCTGTACGGGATCTAATTGAATAATTTTATCTAAATACAACTGGCTAAATCCTGCAGATGTGGTTTGTTCAAGACAGCCATATGGATATTCTATGAGGTCTTCAGAGTATTGACTGAAATTCGGTACTTTGAGCCCGCTTACCATCATTTTGGAAGTAAAAGCTTCACGATAACCTTGTGGTTTGATGACATAATCCATTTTTGCACCAGGTTCAATGATATTTTTTGAGATTTTAGACTCGTACGAATTGGGATAATTTATGAGGATTTCTGTTGTTTCCTTCATGCTTTTGCCACCACCACTAATACCGGTTTCTACACTTAGTTTGCCCACTTTATTGAGGACTTCGATATCGTATATGTGCGATAATTGATTTTTACCATTAAATGTCAATAACTTGGATGGTATGAAACCTTTTACTAGGCTTGCGTCAGTCTTTACTGTAAGATCGGCTGTTTTTATTGTAGCATCATCACGCAAAATGGTGACTGGAAGTTGGAGTTTGTCAGAAACATTGAGCGTCCTTGGAAATTGGGCTTGCACCATCAATGGGTTTTTGACAGGTATAAATTTTTCAAGTTTACCGAAGTTGTTTGGTGCACAAGCTACGACCATGAGCCTTACCTTTCCTATATAATTTGGTATGTCTATTTTGTGCGTCATCTTTCCACCTTTTGACAATTTGAAAGGTCCTTGGTGGATTACTACGGGTTTGAATCTATTGATTTC
>JBBRJL010000223.1:0-5356 GCA_038219375.1 Chitinophagales bacterium
GGGATGATTAGTGAATAAAAAGCCGCCCGACCAGGTTTACCTTTAAAGAGAGAGAAGAACCCATTTTTGTTTATGATAGAATCGTTCGGATTTGATGAAGTATCTTGAAGGATGATTGCTTGTTGGTTTCCCAAGGGATTATTGGATGCAGGTTCTATCTGAGCATCAGATTTTGCGATCCACATTAAGCACATTAAACTAGTAATAACCAATATCTTCATAATAACTATAACGATAAAGGTATCTTTTAATTATCCTTACGGAGAAAATCTACAATACTATTTAGTTGGTCATCAGACGAAAACGAAATCGTGATCGAGCCTTTTCCTGCATGGTCTCTCTTGATATCGACTTTTGAACCTAATACATGACTTATTTCGTCTCTTATTTTTTTTATTTCTGCAGAGTAAGCTTCAATAGGTTTTTTATCATTCCCATTTGTACTTGTCTTGGTAGAATTAAATGACTTTATCACTTGCTCTAATGCTCTCACTGAAAGTCCTTGATCTATCACATCTTTGTAGACTTTGAGCTGAAGTGCTATATTATCAATTCCTGCAAGAGATCTCGCATGCCCCATGCTAATAGAGCCATCTTTGATAGAAGATTGGATTTGAGCAGGTAATTTCAGTAATCGTACATAATTTGTGACCGTACTTCTATCTTTTCCAACTCTATCTGATAGTGCTTCGTGTGTCAGGCTACATTCATCCATTAGTCTCTGGTAAGAGATTGCAATTTCCAGTGCGTTTAGATCTGCCCTTTGGATGTTTTCAACCAATGCCATTTCGAGCATTTCCTGATCATTTGCTACTCTCACGTAAGCGGGAACTTCTTTGATTCCGGCTATCTTGGAAGCTCTAAGTCTTCTTTCACCTGAGATGAGTTGATACTTATTTCCGCCAAGAGATCTTACCGTTATGGGCTGGATCAAGCCAGAAATTTTTATTGATTTTGCCAGATCCATGAGTTGATCCGCATCAAATTCGGTACGAGGTTGATAAGGGTTGACCTCGATGAACTCCGGACTTATCAGAGCTATACTGTTTGTCAATTCCCTCACTAACTGACTTCTTTCAGTCGGACTATTGGTTTTTTCAATATTTGAAAGTAAGGATCTAAGCCCTTTTGAAACTTCATTTCTTTTATTCATATCAAGCGGATATTCGATATTATCTAATGGCTATTTCCTCATTAATGGAAATAAATTCGTTTGCTAGGTTGAGAAAATTTATGGCACCTTTACTGCTAGCGTCATATATAATTACTGGTTGTCCCAATGAAGGAGCTTCACCTATCTTACTATTCCTATGTATGATAGTTTCGTATATTCTATCAGAGATAATGTGTCGAACCTCCTCAATCACCATATTTGCCATACGCAATCTTTGGTCATACATTGACAAGATTACGCCTTCTACTTGTAGTTCGGGGTTGAGTGATTGCTGCACAAGATTGATGGTGTCTTTTAGTTTTCCGAATCCTTCAAGTGAGAAAAATTCACATTGCACAGGTACAAGTACGCTATCCGCAGCCGCAAGTGCATTCAAAGTAATCAAACCAAGTGATGGTAAGCAGTCAATAAAAATATAATCGTAATCGTCTTTGATTTTGTCCAATGTGTTTTTCATTCTGAATTCCCTATTGGATACATTAACCAATTCAATTTCGGCTCCTACAAGATCTATGGAAGAGGGTAGCAAATACAAATTGGGTGTGTTGGTAGGTAGAATAGCCGTTCTAGGGTCGGCACTTTCTACGAGACATTCATATGTCGTAACCGTAATGTCTGCGGGCTTAATACCTACCCCTGAAGTAGCATTTGCCTGTGGATCTGAGTCAACTAAAAGGATTTTTTTTTCTAAAACAGCGAGCGTTGCTGCTAGATTGATGGCTGTGGTTGTCTTTCCTACACCACCTTTTTGATTTGCAATAGCAATAATTTTGCCCATGTGTTATTATAATTCTATGGTCTGACCAATATTAAGTAAAATAAGTTCCTTACCTGCGTTTTTGAATTCAGAAACAGCTGATTCGTGATCCAATTTGATATATCCAAAAGTATCGTAATGACATCCTATGATTTTGTCACATTGTATAAAATCAGCCGCAATTGCCGCATCCTCATAGCCCATCGTGAAATTATCTCCAATAGGTAGAATCGCAACATGGAGTGTTGGACAAGTCAAAGGTATTAGCCTCAGATCATAAGTCAATGCGGTATCACCTGCAAAATAAAATGATTTCTGATCGTCCCAAATAACAAATCCACCTGAAGCTCCACCGTAACTACCATCAGGCAACATACTGGAATGCAATGCATTAACGTATTTGACAGTACCGAAATCAAATTTCCACTTACCACCAAGATTCATTGGGTGACCTTTGAATCCTTTTTTTTCATACCACGAGACAATTTCGTAATTTGAAACGATGGTCGCACCGGTTCGTTTCGCAATTGCTTCTGCATCAGCTACATGATCATCATGCCCATGTGACAACATCAAATAATCACATTCCAAATCATCAATATTGATATGAGATGCCAACTCATTCGGAGTGATCATTGGGTCGAATATCAGGTTTGCTCCATTAAAGACCAAGTGAAAAGAAGATTGTCCTAGATACGTTAATGTCATGAACTTTTTATATTGTTTGAAGGTTGACAGGTAACTACTTTGGTGATTTCGGAAATTTAATTTTGTATTTCTAGATTTAACCAATTATTTATTGATATTATCCTTTGAACGCAAGAATTATTTTGTTTTTAATAATATGCATCATGTCTACACATTCAAAAAACAGACCAAATAACTTCTGAATCGACTAGCAAAGGTACTTTATTTTACTGAATATATTGTAGTCTGCATTTTGCTTTATGGAAAAGTTAACAATAAATTCTGCAAAATGGATCTAGAGACTCATTTTTCCAATAAATATTTTTTCTCAAGCAAATAAATGAACATTTTATATGTAATCGGGTTATTTGTGCCTAAAGTAACAAAATGATCACCGTTATATCAGGAACAAACAGACCAGGAAGCAGAACAAAAGCTGTAGCTGATTTATTTTATCAATTATTGCAGGAATCTACAGATGAAGATGTCCGATTTTTGGACTTGGTAGATATAAATGTCCATCTACTTACTAATGAAATGTATGAGAAAACAGGCCAGCATCCCACTATTTCTAATATTCAAGACAGCATGTTGGTACCTTCTGATCTTTGGGTGATCATCAGTCCAGAGTATAATGGTAGTTACCCCGGTGTTTTGAAGCTGCTAATTGATGCATTATCTATCAGGAGATACAAAGAGACATTTTCAGGTAAAAAAGCAGTTTTGATAGGAGTAGCTACAGGTCGTGCAGGGAATTTCAGAGGAATGGATCATCTCACAGGTTTGCTTAATTACTTAAATATATTGGTCATGCCTAATAAACTTCCTATTTCAACTATTGATCAATTTATGGATGCCGATAGAGTACTAGCAGTTAGTGTTGAGGATTTACTTCGCAATCACATAGTTGAAATGTTGGAATTCAATAAGTTAGCTCGCAAAGAAGTGATAGCTGATTGAACCAGTTTTACTACATTACCATTAATTAAAAATTTCAACAAGTCTTGGTCTTTGGGGATATTTTTCCTTGAACATACGTTGGATAGGTGGTAACATACCGTTCATCGTTTGATGTTTGAAATGATTTTTTAAGTTTTCAATATATTCGAAAGCTACGTCACCAAGATGCTCGTCCAAGTAGTTGCTTATCATTTGTTGATAAACAGATACTAATCCTCCTCTTTCGACTTTGTATATACTTAGATCATGTTGCATCAACAATTCCATATCACGAAGATCTGCAAAAAAGTTTAATAATTCCACCCATCGCTCTTCTCTTTTGTAAAGTCGAATAAGGAACAAAGGATCGGCTTTTTTGTCTCTGAGGTCATTTTCTATATTTACTAGGGCTTCAATATATTGAATCTCATCAAGCTCTCTTTTGAGAATATCAATATATTTCAGATCGCCGGTAAATAGATAAGCTTGGTAAGCTACGTTGGTAAGTTTGTCTTTTTTGTCAAATCTAACATAGAGAAAAATCAACCTATTAACAATATCTTTTTCAAATCTTTTAGCATTTTGTTTATTTTCTAGAATCGCTAATGCAATACCTTCTTCGTTAATTGCAAGTAATTGATCCACAATATCGAGCAAATTAGCATTATAAGGCTCGACAAATGATTGTTGGGTTTTGCTATACTTCCCTTCTAATTTGAGATATAAAGCAATTAGAATAATTTTTTCTTCAGAAATCTTTTTCGTAATGAGATCAAGAATTATTGGTTTAAGCTTTTCGGTATCTTTAGGTTTGATGATTTTTATCAGCAGGTTAATGATGTTATTATGCACATCAGAGAAATGGTAGTAAGATCTACCGACAAGGTCTAATAAAAAAGTAACAAATTCTAACCGTAATTCAGGAGGAAGTTTTTCACCAAGAAAGTCGACAATCATCTGATGATAACTGTGGCTCAATTTTAGCGTGTGATCTGCTTGATACTGATGATAATGCCTTACATATTCTAGTTTTGCAAATGCACTTTCATATATATTGAATGCTTCACGATATTGTCCCAACGCAATACAATCGTTGATTTGATCTGCAAAATCTTCCAAAACATGTATTATCGCTCTTAATTCTGATGCATTTGACTTAGCTTGTAAGCCTGTATAAGGACGGATAATTGTATTGAGAATGTTTTTGTACTTATCTTGATTATTAGTGAGATCAATTTTACGTGCAAAACTTACTTTTAGTTGTGTAGAGAACTTTTTATCATTTTTAGCATAGTTTTTTACGAAAGCTTTGAGGTCTTCATGGACTATTTCGTCCAAGATTTGATTTATATTAAGTGTAGCTAATTTCTGTTTTTTCAGAGGTGTGTCAATCTTGGTTTCCTTAGTTTTTTCCTTATCTTTAAATTCTTGTCTGATTTTAAGAAGTGCGGCTATGATATGTTTACAAATCCGGTTGCTTTTGAAAAAACTGCATTCACAACTTAATTTTTGTTTTTTAAGGAATGGACCAAATATTTCCACTTCATAATTCAATCCATCCTTGACTTGACATAAGTAAAGATTCGAATCCAAGACTGATAGGTCTGATACCGCATTTGATTCGAAGAGAAGCTCACCTTGTTGAACCAACTCATCATCATATACTAACTCTATTAATTGATTTCTTTCTGCCAAAATACTTGTTTACGTAAATTACACCCATATTAAACTAACAAAGGTATCAACTAGTTTTCAACTTATTTGCAAAGATTGATAACTTCATGAAGTAAAAGGCTTAT
>JBBRJL010000224.1:0-5339 GCA_038219375.1 Chitinophagales bacterium
ATTTGAACTATTGACTGCAGAAGATACCTTGAGTAAGGATGCACATGTACTCAATAGGAGTTTTGGCCCGATTAATATCCCTAATTACTGTTTAGATCAAATCACCGATTATGAGTTTTATATATTTAACAGATGGGGGCAGCAAGTCTTCGAATCGAATGATATAGATGAGGAGTGGAATGGATACGATGGAGATAGAAAATGGCAATCAGACACCTATGTATGGGTAGTAAAGTATAACATTTACGGATTTCCAAAAACACAAAAAGGCGATGTCACACTCATAAGGTGACGTAAATGTCTTTTTATTCCAATAAATATATAAAGTCCGGACTTCTGACCGGACTTTTTTAATTATATCAAATATACAAGTCAGTTTTATCAAAATACAAATAAAATAAAATGACCAAAATAGAACACATAGGTATCGCTGTAAAAAACCTGAGAACATCAGAACTTATATTTAGCAAAATACTAAATACTGAGCCGTACAAAAGAGAAGAAGTTGCTTCTGAGCATGTCGTCACTTCCTTTTTCCTGTCGGGACCAAATAAAATCGAACTGCTTATGGCCACTGACGAAAGTAGTGCCATTCATAAATTTCTCGAAAAAAAAGGAGAAGGTATCCATCACATTGCTTTTGCTGTGGATAATATCCATGCTGAAATGGAACGCTTGCAATCTGAAGGATTCGTATTGATAAACGAAGTACCCAAAAAAGGTGCTGACAACAAATTGGTTTGTTTTCTCCACCCAAAAGGTACTAATAGCGTACTGATAGAACTCTGTCAGGAAATAAAAATACCTTAATCTTAATTTGTGTAATGTTTAAGGTGTAAAGTGTAATGATGCTAACTCAGTCTTAAACTTAACCATAATCTCAATCTTAACCTTAATCTCAACCTTTAACCTTACAGATTGTTAAATTTAGGGATTGTTGCAACTAATTTTTACAAATTGATTTTCTAAATATTATTATAAATGAATTTTAAGCACTCTTTTTTATTTCTAGCTCTTGGTGTAGTTTTATTTTTTAGCTCTTGTGCTGCAAAACGAAATCTTCTGTCAAAAACAATTGCCAATGATCCAATCATGGCACAATATCTTACTAATCCTGAATACGAGGTACAGATCATATACACCCAAGTAAACCTTAAGGACACCACTTTTGCTACAGAAATGTACAATGTGGTGCCAAATAATTACTTTTACCCCGCAAGCACAGTAGCTTTGCCTGTAGCCGCTCTAACTTTGCAACGCAAAAATGAATTGAATCGCAAGGACATAAAGTTAAATATAGAAGATGATATGTTTATCGCAAAAGGTAGACCTGAACAATCTCCTGCTTTTGTAGATGACACCAACGAATCAAAGAAACCAAACTTAGCACGATATATCCAAAAATCACTCGTAGTAGGAGACCAAGATGCATTCAATCGATTGTATGAATTTTTGGGTCAGGATTATATCAATGAATCACTGACGAAGGTCGGAGCTTTTACCAATTCTGTGATAAGTGAAAGGTTGGGTAATCTCGGCTTTACAACTGAAGATAATAAACATACAAATGATATCAGATTTTTCAGAGATAAAGGAATCGTTTTTGACAAACCTGCTGCAGTAGCTTCAAAAGATTATTACCACAATGCAGCAAAATCGCTAAAGGGCAAGGGCTATAAAAACAGTAGTGATAGCCTAGTGATGCAGCCATTTGATTTTAATAAAAGGAATTTCTATAGCTTACAGGATATGGAGAACACCTTAAAAAGGATCATCTTTCCCAATAAATTTTCTGTAAATCAGAGGTTTGACTTAATAAATGAAGATTATGACTATCTTAAAAAATGTATCTCAGACGTACCAAGTGAATACACCTTTTACAAAGACGAAAAATATGTAGACGGTTATGCAAAATATTTTTTGGTAGGTGGTACCAAAGATAGAATACCTGGAGATGTCAAAATATTTAATACATCTGGGGAGTCATATGGATATTTGGTAGATTGTGCCTATATAGAGAATAAAGAAAAAAATATAGCTTTCTTTTTGACAGCAGTCATTTATGTCAATCAAGATCAGATATTTAATGATGGTACCTATGAGTATAATGACAAAGGATTACCATTTATGAATCGATTGAGTAAAATGGTGTACGATGCTCAGGTGAAATAATAGCAAAAGCACGTACTATAAAAATCATAGCGGTATGTTGAGTTTGTCTCAGCATACCGCTTTTTTTATGATTACTACAAGCCCTTTGGATGTAAAAAAGCTAAGTAATACCAATAACATTTATAAAATTCCAACCTTGGATTATATTTCTACGCCATAAAAATATACATTCGTCGATAAAAACTATTCATTTGTATATAGTACCTGTCTAAAGATAGTACTAGGTATTGCATAGTACTGTTAATACCCATATCTTTGCGTGGTCAAATGTTTGATATTCATCATTAATCATATATAAAGGATAACATGGAACTAAAAATAGAAAACACAAAAGCACAAATGCGTAAAGGCGTGCTCGAGCTTTGTGTCCTGTCTATCATAGCTCAGGACGAGGCCTATCCTACCGACATCATCAATAAACTCAAAGAGTCAAAGCTGATCGTGGTAGAAGGTACGCTCTATCCATTGCTCAATAGACTGAAGGATGCACAATTATTGGATTATACCTGGAAGGAATCCAAGTCGGGTCCACCACGTAAGTATTATCAAATCACAGATCAAGGTGGTACATTTCTCGCAGGTCTTAAAGATACCTGGAAAGAACTCTATCACGCTGTCAATCAATCACAAACCAACTCAAAATTAGAAGCCAAATGAACAAGACATTTAATATAAATCTGGGATCTTATCCCTTTGCCATCGACGAAGATGCTTACAATTATATACAAAATTATCTTGACACCATCAGAAGACATTTTTCAACATCAGATGGGTGTGATGAGATACTTTACGATATCGAAGTCAGAATGGCCGAACTCTTTGACGAACATCTCAAAGGAAGAGCGATCATCAGTATGAAAGAAGTAGATGAAGTCATCATGATCATGGGCAAGCCAGAAGATTTCGGTGCAGAACCTATGTCTGAGCAACATTCATATACTACGAATAGGAGTAGAAAATCTGATACTAAAATAAATACCGGAAAAAGAATGTTCAGAGATCCGGATGATAAAAAAGTAGGTGGTGTCTGCTCTGGTATCTCAGCATATTTTGGTATCGCAGACCCACTATGGGTTAGGTTGATCTTTGCAATGTTACTCTTTACAGGTATGGGAGCCATCACGTATATCGTTTTATGGGTCTTAGTACCTGAAGCGACATCTACTAGTGATAAACTAGCTATGCGTGGCGAACCAGCAACGATAGAGAATATAGCTAAAGTGGTGGAGACAGAATTGTCAGAATTGGGTGACAAGATCAATGAATGGAGTAAAGATCTCGGTTCCAAAAAAAAAAATGAAGATGTAGGTAATGGTTTTCAAGCCAAATCCTTCTTAAGCGGCGGGGTGAATATGTTTGGAAATGTCATAGGCGGTATTATTCCAGTATTCAGACAAGTATTAAAGCCGTTATTTATCGTTATTGCCATCCTTATATTATCAAGTTTAGGTATTATGTGGGCAGCATCTTTTATCGGTATTACCTATGCATCACCTGCACTAGCCTTTGCTGGACCTGATTCAAGTTTGCTATCGTATGTCGGAATAGGTTCGCTACTTTTGGTAGTGGGTATTCCTATTTTGAGTATCATGTTGCTCATATCGAGATTGGCATTCAAATATAGTGTACACAAGAATGTAAAGTTGACGTATCGAACAGTATGGATTGTTGCGCTGGTGTTGTTGATGGGAGTTGGAATGACAACTATTAAGGACTATTCGAAATCAAATACTTTATCTACCATAAGTGACCACAACATAGAGAATAAAGAGATCAATATCGTAATGCCAGAAGAAAATGCTGACCATTCATTTGGCATAAATTTGGGCAATTTCTTTCTAGACAATGATGATAAATGGTCTATCAGAGACGTCAAATTGAAGGTAGAAAAGTCAGCAGATGGCTTAGTCCACATAGAGAAAAAGGTAAGTAGCCAAGGGTCTGATAATAACGACGCAAAAGAAAACAGTACGATTGTATCCAATGATATCAGCGTGGAAGGCAGTACCATCAGTATCTCTAAGTTTATGAATATACCGAAAGGCAAAAAATTCAGAAATCAACAGATAGAGTACACCATATATATTCCTGAAGGAAAGACGGTTATTTTGGATAATAATGTCAAAGAGTCAATGAGATCTTCAGAGATGTTTCCATACGACAAAATTTACTCAGATATTGAGAATCTTAAATGGGAAATCACCGCTAATGGTGCCACTTCTAGCCAGTGGGAAGATGTATTCCACCACAATAAGGAAGTCAAAACAGGTACTTACAATAAGATCATAATCGAAAGTGCCTTTGATATAAATATCATCAAAGCTGAAAAGTCTAAAGTTTGGTTTTCTGGAAAAAAAGAAGCCATACAGAAGATCATCCAAAAAAATCTGGATGGGACGCTTACTATAAATGTGGCTGATAATACTGATGTCAAAGATGTTGTAATCAATATCGAAACACCTGATGTAGAGTTAATCCATTTCGATGGAATAAGATCTGCAAAAATTGAAGGTTTCATTCAGAAATCATTCAAGTTGATCAGTAAGGGCAATCAGAGTCATGAAAGAACCAATATAACATTTTATGGTAACGTAACAGATATGGATATTTCTCTAGACGGTGTTCAGACATTGACCATGACAGGAAGCGGTGACAACATGGACTTGCAAATACTAAATGGTGCCACAATCAAAGCGGACAAATATATTGTGAAAAAAGCAAAATGGACTGGAGGGAAAAGTCGCGATTCAAATCTACACGTCACAGATGAATTTACGAGTGATGAAGTCACCCTGAATAATATTTCCATCTTAGGCAATCCTAAAAAGGTAAAAACTACAGAAAGCATATAGCATATTCGATGATAGTTGTTGATAAGTGAAATGGCCTGAAGTGATTCGGGCCATTTTTTTTACCAAAATATATGTTTTTTCTTTTCGATAATAATGGAATCTTTCTGGTTGATTATTTGTAATGAATCAGAGCAGATAATTATGTGAGAAATGTCTTGAACGTTCGTGCTGTCCGCTGTGTTGGGTTTCGGATGAATATTATCTGCTTCTCCTTCGTCTGCGACCCATGGACCGACTACGCGGCGATCCACGACGCGCGCTACTACCGGGGTGAAGGAGCCGATCCTCACGTTGATTATTTCTGCGAATTGGAGC
>JBBRJL010000225.1:0-5313 GCA_038219375.1 Chitinophagales bacterium
GTGCAAATGGTACACTTCATGAAGTATTCGGTTCAGGTACCGCAGCTGTCGTAGCTCCCGTAGCAAAAATTAAATATAAAGATACAGTGCTAACATTGCAACCTGATGCAAACAAAATAAGTACACTAGCGAAAGACACTATAAATGGCATGAGAAATAGAACCATCGAAGATAAATTCGGTTGGATAATTCCTGCTTAATATAGCTTTTATAAAACATAAAAAAGTCCGCCATTAGCAGTAATGACGGGCTTTTTTTGTTTCATATCAACTTTTAATCCATTGTCAAAAATATACAAATTTCACACTATTCCATTTGTTTTTACTTATTGCTCTTGGAAACAATTATTCAAACATAAATATTAAAATAAAACCCTGTAAACTTTCGAATACAGGGCTTGTAATATTAGAACATTGACCTAAACCATTTAAATTTGGTCATTTGAAGTCTGCACTATTCAAAAATAACTTTTTTGGTTAGTGTGCCTTTTTCAAAGTCCATTTTTACGAGATACATACCGTCTTGGATGTTCTCTCTTCTCAACGTATAATCAGATGAATTAACATTATTAATTGTTCTAATTGTTCTTCCTGTTATATCAAACAAAGTAATAACTTTAATTGGTGTCTCCGCTGCAACTGTGATATTAATATCCATAGATGTTGGGTTAGGAGACATTCTAAGGTTTACATTGATGTCTGTAAGGTCTTTTGTAGAAGAAGGGAAGCAATCCAAGCCCAATGCAACGCAAGCTCTAGGAGCGAAATAACTCATAATTGTATCGATATACAGTTTTGAAGTTACTGAATTTTGATTACATGTAGATGGTGGATTATCTCCTGCTGCCCATTCCCAAGGTCCAGATTGATCTTCTGGCGTATTTCTGAATTCATAATATCCTAATTGCGGGCTAGGATTATTTGCATTTGCAGGATCGAAACCAGCCGGAATAGTCTTAAATATATCATTATTACCAAATCTATCAGCTCGCTGAGCCAAATCTCTAGATCCTGAAACTTCCAAAACGGGTTGTGGTCCTAATGGAGTAGGTACGTTCAATATATCAGTATCTACAGGTGCAAATGGATCTGTATCTACGTGAAATGAAATTAATGGAATTTCACCATCACTAAGCCATGTAGAATCACCGAGTGCACCACCCATATTAACACACAATGCAAAATTTGAACTAAATCCTACGTGGTTTGGAACACAAAGCGTATCCCCTATCCTTAACTGAGATAAAGCGTTGTAAGTAGCATCCACTATTGTTACTGGTCCTTCAGCCGTTATTGTACCATTATAACCTTCGATTACCATAGGTATATTGACTGGTGTGACAGGAGGAGTAAGGAAAAATTTCAATGGATCTGCAGTATTAAAAATCTCTGGATATGATTTTAGATAAGCCGATGCTAAAGACAGATAACCACCTGTACCTTGACCCCAAACTGTAATTTTGTCAGGATCTATACCATGTGGGTTGCTAAACTCAGCAACACTTCTTCTGAAATATCTCACATAAGTTGCCATATCTTGGACTCCCCTGTACGCTGCATTAATAAGGAAGTATCTTCTGATTAACTCATTTGGGTCTCTAGGGTTCCATCCTTGTCTATAGTTAACTATTGCAACTACATAACCCATTTTCGCAAGTCTAGTTGCTATCTCAATATTACTAGAATCTCTCATCGTACCAGCACATGATCCATTTTGTGGGTATGGAAAGAAATTACCAGTATGCACAAATATCACTAAAGGTCTATCTGTTTCAGTATCCCCTTTTGGATAATAAAAGTTAGCCAAAAGTGGCTGTCTCGTCATAGGAGCTTGACCACCAGTTGCTATAAAAGGTAATATCGTAAAATTTGATGCTAAAGCTGTGGCGGGTGTACCAAACACCACTTCAACCTCATCAAAAACTGGGTCTAAATACCTCTTATTCTGAGCACCTACCGAAAGCACCGTAAGTACAAGTGTAAATAAAATAAAAAATCGTGTAAAAAGTCGCATGTGTAAACGTTTTAAGAGTTAATAAATTAAATTTTTGATTTAAAATCATATGTCACTGAAATATAAGCCATTCTACCAATCCTCGGTCCACCATAGACTTGGAATTGTTGGTTGTTTAGGGCATTGGAAGCCCCAATTTTAAAAACTAAATTTTGTTTTGGCAAGGTATAATTCATCTGAGCATCCACCAAGTCATATGTTGGGATAGCACCCGTAAATTGTGGAGATCCCTCAAATATAAACCCCTGTATCCACTTATAATTTACATTGAATCCAAGTACATTCTTGCCGCTTCCTAGCGGAATGTCTCTTCCTGAAATACCCACATTGTACTTATGTTTTGGAGTATTAAATGCAGGTACAATGTTGTCTGCTGAATTGGTTACCAACTCATTATAACTATAGTTACCATTAAATGAATAAAACTTTCCAAAATAATAATTATAACCTAACGCAAATCCTCTAGAAATTACTCTTTCCGAAGAATTTGCAGCCACCCTAAATACTTTAGTTTTGGTAAAGTCCCTGCTAGGAGTGGGAGGACCACCAGGAAATAATACAAGTGTATCAATAGGGATATCAAGACCTATTTGAAATCCAATAAAGTCATTATAGACATTAATGAAAGCGCTAGCATCCAAAAACAATTTTTCAAATAGAGTGGTTCTGTATCCAACTTCGAAAGTCTTGACTTTTTCTGGCTGTATTGCCGGAATATCTACACTGACTAATGGTTTTGTGATATCTTTGTTATTCTCTCTAAATGACTCAATCGTGACTAAATCATTAAAGCCATTTATATTTCCTATAAGTCTGGCAGGGCCTACCCTGAGATCAAGATATTGGTCAGATAAAGTCGGATTCCTGATAGCTGAAGAAAAAGAAAGTCTTAAGTAATTATTATCAGATTGCTTCCAAACCAAAGATGCTGCCGGAGAAAATAATAAATTAAAATTTTGATTTTTATCAAATCTTGTGGCAACGGAAGCTGTTAAATCACCAAATTGTTTTGTCGCCCCTCCATATACTCCAAACTCATGATTTGAGATACGTGAGACGCTGTCACTAAATATGGTACCTTCAGTAAATGGTCGATACAATCTACCATTGGCGCCAACGACTATTTCTTTAAAATAATCACTTGTAAATTTATATTCACCATGAATGTGATATAAGGCAGAGCGATCAAAAAATCTTGTACCGTTTTCTATACTATTGTTCTTTTTTGAAGTGATATCATTAAAAAGAGAATCAAATCTAGCCGTACCAGGCTGAAAAAAATCAAGGGTATTTTGAGTACCATTAGCCTTATTTGCAAATTCTGTTGCCTCTTTATGCCATTGTACTAATTTGTCTCTATTTTCTCTTTGCCATTGTATTTGCGCTCCCTGCGGCTCAATAGCAATAGGATATCCGAGATTTTTCATTTCATTAAATACATTGCCTAAAGAATTTTTGGTCCACCACTCCTCATAACTATTTTTCCAGCTCTCATTTTTACCTGAAGCTTCTTGCAATTTCTGAGCTGTGAAATATGGATCGTAGGAGTCGCCAGCGTCCTCATGGGTAGCATATGCCCTGATAAAGAATTTGTCTTTTTTTCTAAATTCTATCTTATGCTGAAAAAATTGGATACCTTCTAATCTGAACCTATTGTCTCCTTGGTATACCGTAGTACCATTACTATAATTTGACGATAAGATAAGCTCGGGAGATTCAAAGTCTAATGATGGTCTTGTTCTGATGTGAACCGCCGCGCCAGCTTTCAGATTTTGTGTATTATAATCCACCAAGTCTATCTCCCTGTAGCCAGCTCTGTGAAAAGTATTCAACCCTGCTCTTCTATCCAATAATGACACAAAACTAGCTGAAAATTCATCACCATATATATTTACCCCATTAGATCCACCAGGATTATTGCTTGCTGAAAAAACATTGTTACCCTCAGAGTCGGTGACCGGATCATAATTGTCTGCAACCCAATCATAGGCTTGTAAGTATGAAAAATTGAGTTTATACGCCACCACAGAATGACCAGCCTTGTTTTTAAAAACATCAGCGAATCTAAATGCTGTCTCAAAAAGGTTTCTTTCTCCTACTTTGACACTTGCTGCTAGTCCTTTATTGAAAAATGGATTTTTGGTTTCCATGGCGATCACACCATTAAAGGCATTCGGACCATAAAAAGCAGAACTAGCGCCTACCACAAGATCAACTTTCTGAATATCAAGCTCCGACGCTCCTAGAAAATTACCCAAAGAAAAATTAAGCCCAGGTGATTGATTGTCTACACCATCTATCGTCTGCAAGGATCTCACAGGACTTGTGCTATTGAATCCACGTGTATTAATAACTGTAAAACCTAAACTTGCAGTGGTCAAGTCCACCCCTTTTAATGATCCTAGACCATTGTAGAAGTCCGTAGATGCTGTTTGTTTTATAGCTATGGCATCAAGTGACTCTATGGTGAGCGGTGCAGCTTTCTGCTTTTCTGATATTTTCTGTCCCTTTATCTCTACACCAAGATCTATAGTGACTGCATCTTCACCTAACCTGATTTCTATCTTAGTACTTGCGTTTTCTACTTGATAATCCGTAGCGGTATATCCTATATAAGATACGTTGAGTAGTACAGGAACAGAAGGCACCTTTAATTCAAATGTCCCATCAAAATCTGTAACTGTCCCTACATTTGGATCGTTTTTAACAATGATATTAGCTCCTATGAGCGGCTCTCCATTCGTTCCATCTAGTATCTTACCTTTTAGCGTCACCTGACTGTAACCAGATATTACACTAATCCATGTAAAAACAAGGATATAAAGCCCGGTGCATAAAACCTTCCCCATAAAATGTGGCATTAAGAAGAATTGATTGTTAATGATATGTAAAAACTGACACAATGTAAGACTTATTTTTGAATAGCAAAAAAATAGATCAAAAATTTATTCTTCCACATCAATGTTAATCTATGATTCAAGATTTGTACTTTTAACCTATTAACAAAACTATATTCCAAATCAAAGCGTTAGATTGCTTTATGATTAATCTTAATTTCGAAATATCTCCGATTTAAAACTTTTTATTATCTATTGTCTATTAAATAAAAATTATACTCAAAGTTAAATTAATGAATTAAATCTTCAAAATTGATGTCTTAACGCCCTAAATAAAAGAATTCAGCATATTTATGTTACGTCAAGCATTTTTGACAATTCCTCATAATTTACTTGCTCGATGTCAGATGTTTTGGCCGCGTATCTCATAAGGATTTCATCTTGATGCCTTCCCTTAGCCATG
>JBBRJL010000226.1:0-5295 GCA_038219375.1 Chitinophagales bacterium
AGGGAGCTTCAGGTGGTGCATTGGGCATTGGGTTGGGCGATAAAGTCTTTATGTTGGAGAATACTTGGTATACGGTGATTTCACCAGAGTCTTGTTCGTCTATATTGTGGCGCAGCTGGGATCATAAAGAAGAAGCAGCTGAAGCACTCAAACTCACGCCAGAGCATATGCTTGAGTTTGGATTGATAGACGATATCATAAAAGAGCCTTTGGGTGGTGCACATAACGACCCCGAAAAAATGGCCAAAATACTTAAATCTCATATCAAAGCTGAGCTCGCTGGACTTATCAATATGGATCCTGAAGAAAGAATCACGCAGCGTATACAGAAATATAGCAATATGGGCAGATATGCCATAATAGACAATATTTAATAGATGGCTAAACATGTCAAATGATTGAGAGTATTAAGCGTTGGTTTTTTAATAAAGACCTGAATTTAGGGCTTATCGCAAAAAAACAAATAAAGGATTCCATAAATGAAGCTTATACTATTGGAATTATATTTGATGGTACTTCAGAAGATGATCGTAAGACTGTACACAAATTTAAAAAACAGTTGAATCCCAAGGGTAATAAAGAAGTGAAATCTTTGGCTTTTATACAGAATAAATTACCGTTAGACAATATTGACTATAATGCTTATAATCAGAAGAATGTGAAGTGGTATGGTCTGCCTTTTGGTGATAAAGTAGAAGGGTTTATAAATTCAAATTTCGATATCCTTATTGTACTGTGCGAAAGGATGCTTCCACATTTCGAGTTTATCATCGCTCATTCTAAATCAAATTTTATTATTGGACCAAATATTGAAAAGTCTGAACAATATTTTACTTTTATTATTGATATCAAAGATTCCATTGGATTACAGACCTTCATTGATAGAGTAATTGTTAGTATTGATAAAATAGCCATAAAATAGTAAAAAAATATTCATAGTGTTATGAAAGACCAAAGATTTATTGGCACAGGTGTAGCCATTATAACACCTTTTAGAAATGATGAGATCGATTTTCCTGCTTTGGGGAATATTATCGATTATGTCATCAATGGCGGAGTAAATTACATTGTCGCCTTAGGATCTACCGGTGAGACAGCAACACTCAATGAGGTAGAAGCTAGAGAAGTATTGGATTATTGCATCCAAAAGATTAATAACCGGGTGCCTCTTGTAGCAGGTAATTTTGGTGGGAACGATACCAAAGAATTGTGTAGAAAAATAAAGGAATATGACTTTACTAATATTGCAGCTATTTTGTCGTCTAGTCCAGCTTATGTAAAACCATCTCAGGAAGGTATTTTCAGGCACTATGCAGCGGTATCAGATGTTTGTCCTATTCCTGTATTGTTGTATAATGTGCCAGGTAGGACTAGATCAAATATGGAATGGGAAACCACCGTAAGACTTGCAGAATATAGTAGGAATATCATTGGGATAAAAGAAGCATCAGGTGATCTTATTCAGACTACGCGGATTATTAAAAATAAACCCGATCACTTTATTGTTACATCTGGAGATGATGAAGTAGCCCTTCCTATGACATCTGCAGGCGGTGATGGTGTGATTTCTGTTATGGCCAATGCCTTTCCTAAAGCCTTTAGTCAAATGATAAATTTTGCCCTAGATCAGGATTATTACGCAGCCCGTACACTTAATTTTAAGACCTATGACCTGCACAAATGGCTGTACGTAGAAGGAAATCCAGTAGGTATCAAGTCTGCGATGGAAATCTTGGGCTATTGTACCAATGAAGTTCGCCTTCCACTTGCACCAATGTCAGAAAGCAATTATGCTAAGCTGAAGGAAGATATGCAACACAGTATTAAGGAGCTTGACAGAAGTTAGCACAAAATTAACCTCTAACTTGGCTTACTTGATATCCAATATACACGATGTAACATAAGATGAATATGATACCCTCTGTTTTGACTATTTTGAATTTGCCCATAAAATAGCTTGCAGCAAATAATAATAGACTGGCCCCTATACATACAAATAAGTCAATGTCTGAGATACCGCCTTTGGGCAGTGGAGCTATTATAGAACTTGTGCCCAATATCAAAAACGCATTAAAAATATTACTACCTACAATATTGCCAACTGCAATATCAGAATTTTTCTTCAATGCTGCTACAACACTTGTAGCTAACTCTGGCAATGACGTGCCTATTGCGACAATTGTAAGACCAATTACAGCTTTACTCATTCCTGCTTTGATGGCAATTTCTACAGCGCTATCTACAAAAACTTTACCACCTACTACTAGTAATACAAGCCCACCAAGTATGTACAATAATGATTTGTATTTGCTCCAGGGTGGTATCGTAAGATCCTCATCGTCGCCACTAGATTTTGCAAGATGTACCATATAATACATAAAAATAGCCATAAATGACAATAATATAATACCATCTGCAAAAGAAATAATGTTTTCAGTACCTCTCGAATACTGAATGTCATTTATCAAGAAGTACACCACAACTGCAGCTAATACACTTAATGGGATCTCTTTTTGCACCGTATTTCTCAGTATGGTTAGTGGGTAGATAACAGCGGTTATTCCTAGTATCAAGAGGATATTTGCGATGTTAGAGCCAATGATATTACCCAAAGCAATTTCAGAGTTTCCAGTTAGTGCTGAGTACGCACTTATTGCAAGTTCAGGTGCCGATGTACCAAATGCTACTATGGTGAGGCCGATGACTATATTGGGTATTTGATATCTTTTCGCAAGTGCAGAAGCTCCATCTACCATGAAATTAGCCCCATAAACTACCATAACCAATCCTAACACTAATAATAAAAAAGCTATCATCTTTGTTATATTTAACTTTTGATTTTTACAATAATCTTTGTTGATCTATGATCTCATTCGCTTAGGTCCATACCATAGCCAGAATCCGGTCACAGTGAATGTAATAAGTCCAAAACCCATCAATGTCGCATAAAATAATTTGAACCATCCATCTTAATACCAGGATATTTGTCTACAATCGACCCTTCATGTATTTGCTCAATAAGATCTGCATTTATCCGTTCTACCTTCAGTACATTTCCTGTCGTGGCATCAAGTTGAAGACCAAAAAAATGCTCTTTAAATGTGAACTTAACAATGCCTTTATCTGTTCTGACATCCAATCGGTCTATCCCAGATTCAAGTTTTTCAGGCATGGAGTCCACAATGTAAATGGCGGCTTTTTTATAAATACTATCTATCGTCAACCAACTTTTTGGATTGTTAGATATTCCCTTTTCTGACTTTGCAAGAAAAATACACCCACTATTTTTTTTATCCCAATAATATTCATGAAAGTCCTACCAAAAATAAGAATACAAATAAGAAGATGCTACTTACCCGATGTACTTTTATGAATCCACGGATGGTTTTCGCCTGGAGTTGTCTCCTTTGATATATATCCATTTACTGCTTGTCACGCAAAAGTACAAATAAAAGGAATATTTATTAAATATCAATTTTTTTATTGTCAAATAGGTCACGAAGTACAATGGTTTTGGAAACTATTTTGCCATCACGAAGTATTTTGAAGGTAATTTTTTTTCCTACTTTTCCAGCAAGTTTTTTGTTTATTTTGTTGATATTTAACCACTTGTATGACCAGAATCCTACTTTCTTAATAATGTCACCTTGCTGAAGACCAGCTATGTCTGCGGGAGAGCCATTCACTACATGCCTAATGTAATATTGATTTAAACGTTCTCCAAAAGCGTAAAGTGTTATTCCGCTTTTATCGTATTCAAATTTTTTATTGTAGTTTTTGTGTGGTTTGAGATATAATTTTGAATGATAAAGATCTATGACTACATCAAATCTTTCCAGAAGAAGATTTCCTACCAGTCCATTTCGTTTTATTCTTTCCGCTTTTATTACAATATCCTCCAAATCCTGAAAACTACTTACAAAATTATTAAACTCGAATGGTCCAATATTAAGCCTGTATACTTTTCCAACAAACCCATTAATATCTCCTCCCAAACCCTTACCTAGATTTCCTGTAATAATTTGCTCAGGAAGAATTAATAAGCTATCCGTATTGTTGTGAAACATCGTAGTAAGACTTGCACCCGTATCTAGTAATAACTTGGAAGTCGTCTCTTTACCCGGTAATATAGATGTTTTACAATTCAAATATGGTTTAGAATTTATTATCTCAATATCAAATGATTCATAGTCCTTTAATTTTTTATAATTATATTTTAAAGGATCAGAAATGGTAATTTCCATTCGCCTATAGTTTATTTTTAATACCAATCCTTTGAAAAACTCAGCACCTAGGATGCCATCTATTGGTGTACCAATATACTCTTCCAAAAAAACAATATCATCTTCTAGTACTATGATATTATTTTGTACGGTCTGTGTATTGACTAATTGTAGGTACGTTCCATTGCAGACATAGGCAAAAATATCTCTATTCATATCTGCACCTAGTAATTTTATTCTTTTTGTAAATGGTAATTTTAGAACCTCAGCATATTCTTTTTTTAGTAGAACTGTATTTTCAGCACCTGTATCTAAGATGAATTTTAGTGGAATTTTTTTTTGAAATATTACATCAACTATGATAAAACCTTGGTGATACGCAAATGGGAGAATGATTTCAGATTGATGGCCTAAGATTGCTGGATTACTTGATGTAGCTTTTAGGAAAAACGGTAATATTAACAATATAATCAAACCAAAGCTAGCTCTGTACCAATTATGGGGTTTGTATATTTGTGTTACAACCAATAAAATCCATTTTATAATAAGAAGACTTTAATGCAAAGATGATATGTTCGAAAATGAATAGCTTACCACCTTATTAATAACACAAGTAAAGGATGAAAAGTTATTTCTTTTCGCTTCAATATCCTTTTTACAATTCTACTGCAATTTTAATCGAAATTGAAAACAGAATCAGGACGCTATATGTAGTTTAGTAAAGACACCGTATGAGTCCTTCTTTTTCAAGACTGCGTTGCGCCTTTAACGTGAGAAGGATTTAGGATGAGTAAAAAATAATAAAAAGTCTTTACCAAACATCAGTTCACGCTTTGACATAGAAGAACCGTATCCATTAAATGGGTAGTTATACCCTTTTTAGTAAAAATTAAAAAAGCTGAAAAAGTATTTCTACTCTTCCAGCTTTTAAATTATTACTTTAAATTATTTGCTTACAGCGAGATGACTATTTTTTGTCTTCGCCTACTTCTTCAAACTCTACATCGGTGACGTCTTCAGCTGTGCCATTTCCTTCATTTGGCGCGCCTGCCCCAAAATCTTGAGCACCACC
>JBBRJL010000227.1:0-5288 GCA_038219375.1 Chitinophagales bacterium
GGACTAACGATACGGTGTAGTTTCCTTTAGGTAATCCTGCTGAATAACTGCCATCAGTCTTCGTAGTTCTAACATAGCTGTTGGTTCCATTATCTAAAATAACTTTCCAATCTTTTAATATTCTACTATTGGGCTCAGCCACACAATCATTGTCTGCATCAAGTAAGGCATATCCAATTATGGTACCAAAATTAATATCTAAAAGATTGTTAGTCATAGAAATACAAGAACTTGATAAGTCTTCTGCATTAAATTCAGTAGGAAAATCAGGATCCAAGACAAAATAACTTGTTGCTTGGTTGTCCAGGATTTTGAATTTTAAAGTCAAAAATGGTTTAGTGATGTCTATGGCAACTGGCTGTGCAGAATTGCTTACATATAAAATAAGAAACCGACCTGGTTGCGAGTTAAATTGTGAAGGCAAAAGATGTAAGTTATTCGTATAAACGCTCGTTGAATCTATCTCCAATACATTGGAGTCATATAAAAATCCCACTTGAAAACCGACTACACTAGTTTTTTGAGTTTGATACAATTCAACAATGAGTTCATCCCCATCGAATGAATATTGGGGCAAAAATAATACAGTGTCTTGACAAGCTCTCATAGGGGAGAATAATGATGTCAAAACCATAAGTAACAATGATAAATAAATGTGTTTTTTCATGACGATTTGTTTACGTTAAAGGTTTTATAAAAATAATAACACAAAGATAAGGCTTCATTATTTTGATATTAAAAAACATAATATTATATTTGTACCAAATTTTTATGATAAAAAACATTATATATATCTATTTATCAATTAATTGTCAATTTATTTGTACCAATTTCCATGACTAAACTTTTCCAAATTTTAGGTATTCTATCTGCCAAAGATCGTAAAAAATTCAGAGAACTAATAACAACTTCACTTTTGGGGGGGAAACCCAAACATCTTGCCATGTATGATCAACTGTGTAAATCCAAAAGTATAGACAATATATCTGTTGATGATCGACTCATACAGAGCGACCTGTACAAAATGATAGAAAAATATATTGTCATTCAAAAAGCGGCATCTGATGAAATGTATAGTGGACAAAAATTGTTAGCAGCATTCCGAATTAAGGAAAATCAGAAGCTCTTCGATACTTTATTAAACAAAGAGACTGAGAAAAACAATCAAAGTCCAAATACAGAATATGGGGCATTATTGGCTTACGAAAAATGGAAATTCGACCTTCTTAAAAGTAGATTTACAAATGTAGAAATCGATACTATAGTTAGTTTGAGTGATCGAGCACTCATCCTTCAAAAGCTTAAACTCAGTGTAAATCTAGCATCCCAATCGACATTGATCAAAAAAGATCAGAACTTTGGTTTATTGTCTTCCGTGCTAAAGTATATTGAAGACCAACAATTATTTTTATTTGACGATATCGGCTTGTATTATTATTGTTGGCAAATGATGAATTTCACAAAGGAGCAAGAATGGTTTGAGAAATTTGACAAATTGTTTAAAAAAGTCTCGCACCTAATTGCCGAAGAAGAAAAAAGCACCTTATATTTTCAAGGTATCAACTTTTGTATTCGTAGGTACAACAATGGTGAAAAAGAATATGGCCACATATTGATGAAGTATTATATAGAAGGGTTGGACAATGGATATTTACTTTTGAGCGGATGGCTATCACGCAATACATACCGGAATATCTGTACTGTTGCCATTAGATTACAACGGTTGGATGATGCTAAAAAGGTCACCACATCATACAAAGACCTCTTACGACAAGATGATCGAGAGAGTGCATATCACTTCAATCTCGCCAACATCGCATTTGCAGAAAAACACTATGATGATGCACTTATCTCTTTGCAAAAAGTCAACTTTGATGATCACTTATCCAATTTATTTGCCAAAACACTGCTGCTAAAAATCTATTTTGAGAGTGGTGAAATTAGGCTATTAGATTCCCATCTAGATGCTATGCAAGTATATCTATTGCGACAAAAAATAGTAGGCTACCACAAAACCAATTATGATAAAATGATCAAATACACCAAAAAAATATTGAAGCTCAATCCTTACGATAAGGAAAGTAAAGAAAAGCTAAGACAAGATATATCAAAAGAAGCATCCATACCCGATAAAGAATGGTTGATGCACCAAGTGTCTATTATATGAAGTCTTAACGTCAAAATATTGCTAATATCGGCATTGATGTGTGAACAAATATAGGTATGATACCATAATAGTAAGGAAGGTAAGAAGAACATTTTTCATAAAAACACTACTTCATAAACCCTTTCATCACCTCATTAACTCCATCTGCTTTTTCAAACATGACGAAGTGAGCACCTTTATCCACAAGGTGTAGGGTAAATGAAGGAATTCTTTCTGCATCGGCTTGCACGAATTTCTCAGGAGGTCGCAGTAGGTCCCAGCCCAAACCCAAGGCACCACCCCCAAAGGATATTGCAGCTATAGAACCGCAAAAGTAGCGATAGGAGAAGCAACAGGTATCGTGTAAGGCATCCATGCCAAGCCGTTCCATCTTAGTACATCGCCGGTGGTAGATACAAGTACTAGATACACATATCTGCCGCCTAGGTTTACAACATCTATTGCCAAGTCGGATAAGGGACAAAAAACGACTAATTATCAAATAATTGGTGTTTTCGAAGTGGACTCAACCTTCGTGTTAAATTTACTTTTCGGAGTAGGTTCAATAATTAACTTAGAAAACTAAATTAAAAACAATTCTGCTCATACATACTTGTAACGCCTAAAGACAAAATATTTTTTTCCAACGCTCAACTATTTTCACAGCGACATCCAATCTGAAGGACGTTTCTCGATATTCCATATAAAACCCTTCACCTTGAGTGCTTCATGATTAGCTTTTGACATAGGTATGACCTTGGATTTTGGTTCCCTATAACATTTGATATCTGTCATTTTATTATCGCTCAGAAAAAAAGACATATTGCTTGACTCTGTAGTATTGACGCCAACATACGCTTTATCTTTGTCCGTAAGGTAATACACGATCTGAGCATTGCCATCTACATCCATACGATAAATCTTACTTTCTCTGAAAAAAGCTTCGAGAAAACGACCTTTTATCTGATTAAAAAACTTCACATCTTCTGTACTGAGAATGGTAGCATTAGACCTAACCACCAACCTATCTATCTTTTTGTCTTTCATAAAAATATCGATGGTATCACCTGCAATCTGTGAACTATCTGACCATACAAAAGGATTGGTATGAAGTGTAAACAGTGAATCACTTTTATTAAATACTAACGAATCACAGACCGACTGCATATCTGACTTGAACATTCGAACATTATTATCACCTATGAAATAATCTATCGTATCCATAATGCCTGTATATATGGTATCTGTCTGTATTATGGGCTCCAAAGCAACTTTTCCATTTGAGTCAATCATCGTAGAGTCAAGTACTGTAAACACATTCGGAAGTGGAATCGAGTCTAAAGGTATTCCCTTACTTATCTCCGATAATTCATTCTTTTTTGCCTTCCTGTCAGCATTTTTGTCAGGATATGTAATTCGTTCTTTGATAACCCTAAAAGACTTCAGCGTATCTGCCTTAAGATATAGCGTATCACCTTCTATATCAGTGGTGAACATTGGACGTCCGATATCATTGGTGGCCTTCATGTAGTTTTCTTCGCCTTTGTACACGACATGATCGGCAAAAATAGCAGTTTTTGCAGCTGTGTCGCGCCATATCACATGTCCATTGGCAATACCATATTTGATACTTTTGTTATAATCTAATGTATCTGCCTCTATCAACATGGGAGTATCGCTAACTATAGATCGACCTGTGACGTTAAATTTTTCTGTCTTTTTGTCAAAGTAGATTTTATCTCCCGTTACTTCATTTTTTTCACCTTTGTAGTATGCATCCGTGGTGAGTCTAAATACATCATTTTTTTTGTCGTAAAATATCGTTTTGGCAAATGCAGTATCCTTTTCTGAAAAATACTCACTTCTTATGGTATTACTTTTGAGCGTAACCAGGTCCAATCCACCATCATACGTAATCGTATCTGCTTTGGCTATCGTGTTGCCTTCGAGATATTGTGCATTGCCTATGAAATCTCCTTTTTTGTCATCGAGGTCAAACCATCCTCGTTCGCTATATATCTGACTAGAATCTTTGTGAATGCGCACAGGTGCCATAAATCGAGTCTCTTGTGTAATGGTATTGTATGATAATGAGTCACTTATGAGATTAAAACCATCACCATCGACTTTGACATTTTCATAGAAATAAGCTGTTTTTTCATTGAGCATATATCGACCGCGCTTGCTTATGAGTGTTGATGGCCCATCTTCGAGTTTAGCATTTCTAGTGTAATATCCTATCTTTTTTTCGACATCGTAGATAAGGTATGAAGTGTAAAGTTTTTTGGTAGGTCCATTCTCCAGGATGATATCTCCATACAAATAAGCTATCAATGAGTCCCCATCATAATGAAGAGAATCAGCAAAAATCTTGATCGTATCATTTTGCATAAGTACGACATTAAAATACATTTTGAGTTGCCCTCCACGAAGTACTGCCGTATCGCAATACATAAAAGTACCTCCGTGATAAACCTTCACATCGCCATTTAGATATTGGGTAGGTGGATCAGTAGTGGCATCGATGACCTGATTATTTTCGCTGTGAATGGAGATTTTTTTCTTACCTTTAGATGCATCTACAGGATTGATTTGACCACTTAATATAGTTGAAAAACACAAAACCATCAACATCAAAAGATGATGAATGGAAAAAAAATTGGATAAATATGAAAAATAACCTTTGATAATACCTGTTTTATATCATTGTTAACGATAAGAATGGAAGACTTGTGTCAACTATTTATGTTAAAAAAATGCAAAGATATCTATTTGTGCTGAAGATACAAGACAATAACTTTTGCTTAACGTTACTCCCTTGAAAATAATTTAGGTTATAAAAACGATTTCAAAACTTCATCTGCTAGTGTTCCACCTAACTGCGTACCAATAGCCACGCCCATTCCACCAAGCCTCACACCGACCAAAATATCATTATCCACCCATTTGCAAATAGGAAATTTGGATGCGCCTACGCCAAGGATACCGCTCCACCAATGCACTACCCTATCGGATGCGCCTTCATGTATCGACTCTAGAAAATCCAATAAATATGCTTTAATTACCTCTGTATTTCCAAATTCGGTTGTGGTCTCATTTTTAGCGTCCATATTGCGTCCACCACCTAGCAAAATCCTGCCTT
>JBBRJL010000228.1:0-5276 GCA_038219375.1 Chitinophagales bacterium
GGATTACTTTGGTTTGGTTGGTTTGGATTTAATGCAGGTTCTTCTTTGGAAGCTAATGACGTTGCTATAATTGCACTTTTAAATACTAATATGGCTTCAGCTGCAGCAATGATTTGCTGGATTTTGCTGGATGTTATTAATAACAAAAAACCTTCTTCTGTTGGGGCATGTATCGGTGCAGTCGTGGGATTAGCGACCGTCACACCGGCTGCAGGCTATATTTATCCTGCCCATAGTATCTTGATAGGTGTGATTGGTTGTATTTGCAGTTATTTTGTCGTCCATTGGAAGAATAAATCTGATATAGATGATACTTTAGATGTA
The DNA here is from genome assembly GCA_038219375.1 of Chitinophagales bacterium. Classification (GTDB taxonomy): domain Bacteria; phylum Bacteroidota; class Bacteroidia; order Chitinophagales; family Saprospiraceae; genus OLB9. The sequence goes on from JBBRJL010000228.1 coordinate 325, forward strand.
TTTCCTTGTCATGGGGTCGGCGGTATAGTTGGCATGATACTAACAGGTATATTTGCAAAGGGTGCGGGACTTATTTATGGGCAAACGGATTTACTCATGGCTCAGTTTATTGCCATAGCTGTCATTGGCGGGTATAGTTATTTAGTTACTTATATCATCCTGAAACTAACTAACAATATTACACCCCTGCGCGTGAGTGAAGAAGAAGAAGAAATTGGACTAGATATTAGTCAGCATGATGAATCAGTTCTGAATGAACCAAATTTTACTGTTTTTTCCAAGATATAAGGAAATGATTATATCGTCAATACATACACATAAATTTACTATAGAGAGGATCTAAAAACTAATATTTTGATTAAATGTTAATAAAATATATATATGTTTAATTTGATACTTGAGTCTAGTCCGAAAGGTAATTACAAGATTACATTTAAATCGTTAATATATATACTAACTTGATAATGAACTATTCCCCTTTTAGGGGTTAAGGGGTAAAAATGGTTGATTATTAAAGATGTTGCATTTTCGGAGAGGACTCATACTTTGTTCGGTATATGAATCAATTTAAGAGGAAATAGGATTATGGTTTTTTTGGCCAAGATTTTCAATTGACAATGCTATCATAGCTGGGAGATTCACTGGAGATATTATCGCAAGGCTATGAATTTTAGATATTTAGATAGTTTATAGATTACAAAATGTCAAAGCAGCCAAAAGGCAAAGGAGGTCGACGTCCGTATGATTATGTTTAAAATTTTGATTATACTCAGATTTTATAATTTAAGCGATGATCAACTTGAGTGTATGATAAATGATAGAATGTCTTTCATGAGATTTCTGGATATTACAACAGATGGTGATGTGCTAGAAAGTTAAACGCTATGGCAATTTAGAGAGCAGCTTATTGATCTTGATTTAGTAGAGCCCTTATTTGAATTATTTCTACTACATTCGATTTAATAATAAATGAAGGAAAAATTGTAGATGCATCCTTTACAGAAGTGCCAAAACAACGAAATACATAGGAATATAAAAAGTCCATAAAAAAGACGGTATCTCTGAACTCTTTCAAAACAATAAGTATAGATTGGCTCATAAAGATGTCGATGCTCAATGGACTAGCAAGAATAAAACTAGCTATTATGGCTGCAAAAATCATGTCAAGACAGATAGTAAAAGTAAAATTGTAACAAAATATATAGTCACAGATGCAAGCGTACATGATTCGCAATCATTGGGTCTATTACTTGATGCAAAACATGCCAAAGAACCATTCCATGCAGATAATACTTATATAGCTGAAAACCAAGATTTTGCTATACGAATAAAGAGATGATCAAGCAGGTATGCGAAAAATGTTATAGAAATAAACCACTGACGGATGTGCAAAAGAAATATAATCATGAGAAATCAAAAATCAGAAGCAGCGTAGAACATATATTTGGTCTTGTACCAATGGTAAATGATATGGGCATAAATGTACAAACTCTGGATATTTTCCCTGAATTAACGCACTAAAATTTGTATAATATAAAAGAAAATATAGCATATATCTTTGGTGATTATGGATTGAAATAAATAATGATTTTTTTTTGTTTGCTTATTAAGCAACATGGTTTGTAGATAAGAGGTAGCTTAATTGATTTTTTAATAAAAGATGTATAATTATTCTTGTTTATTATTAAATATAGAATAATTATTTGTTTTTATGTTTAAATTTTAAATAAAATGTTTGTACATTTGCGATATTCATATTTTTTTATAACCAATTTAATTTCTAAATAAAATGAAAAACAAAATTCAATTTCCATTTCCGTTGCTTTTAGCAATGATTACTTTCAGTGTTATGTCAATCACTTCTTGTAAGCAAGCGCCTTCAGGTGAAGTTGCATCAGCTCCAGATATGGAAGCAATCAAAGCAGAAATCCAAGCAATGGAAGACGCCTATGCAGTAGCTTTCAGCGCAGGTGATGCCAATGCGGTGGTTACTTATTATGCTGATGATGCAGTAAGTATGGCTTCTGATGAACCAAGTGCTGTAGGAAAGGCTGCCATTACAGCTACAATACAGAAAAGCATTGACGAACGAAAAGGTAAAAAAATATCTTCTTACGAAGTAGTCGATTTGTTTGCTGAAGGAGATTTATTAGTAGAGACTGGCAAGTCCACAACAAAGGATAGTACGGGAGTAGTAATCGGTACAGGTAAATATATGAGCGTATTTAAGAAAGTGGATGGTAAATACATTTGTATCAGAGATATTAGTAATAGCGACAGTAAGTCGGAGTAACATTTAATTGGTTTCTTTTTTTGGACAGAGTACTATTGCTCTGTCCAGAAAGGGCAACAAAGCAAATTGTATGTAATAAAGTGGTACGAATAAATCCTGAATGGATGAGGTGTTTGAAGTGACATGTTTCAATCCGTTGGTGGAATAAAATATACGATCCATTTTTGCCCCTATTTGTGCAATTTACAGAAAAAATAGTAACTATCTATTGCAGTGTAATTTGCTATATAAATCAAACCTCATAAGTCAACAAACTAAGAACGTTTTATTTATGTTTGTGACATGATGTATAAATGGTGCTTTTAATTCCAAAATTGAATCCATTCCAAAAACACCAATTGTTTAATAATCAGCTGTTTTTACTCTTTATCCGACCCTCGACGACTCCCGGCGACTCCCGGCGACTCCCGACGACCCCCAAGCCCCTGAAGGGGTGAACACCTGAAGGGGTGGACACCTAAAAGGGTGACTACCTAAACGGGTGAATCCTGAAGTCAAATATCCGTGCCAATAAAATTAATTTATTGATAATCAATACATTAAAAATATTTATCTTCAAACTTTAGTCCTAAATTTACTTTTCGGACTGGGCTCAAAATTGGTGATTAAATCTAATGCTTCAACAGCGTTTTGACACTTGACCTGTACTTATCAACCCGATATAGCCAAATGACATATGACTATAATTTCGAAATTTTGTTGTTTTATAAACAAAAGTAGTCCGTAAAGCATTTGGATGAGATAATAGATATATTCCGCTTATATCGATTACAAGAGTAATGTAAATAATTAAAAGACAGGAAATTTTGAAATACTTAATTTGTATCATGGTTTTATTTTCTTCATTGACGCCAATCGTAATTTTTGATTTTAATAAAAAGTCAGAAGTTCAAGACTGGAAGATTGTAGATGATGATGTGATGGGCGGAAGATCATCAAGCACTTTTAAATTATCTGAGGATGGTTTTGGAGTTTTCGAAGGCAATATATCTTTGGATAACAATGGTGGATTCTCTTCTGTTCAATTTAGGTTTGATAAAACAAAGATCAAAGAATACACTAAGGTCATTATTAAACTTCGAGGAGACGGTGAAAAATATCAATTTAGAATAAAGTCAAATTCCCGAGATTATTACTCTTATATATCTACCTTTCTGACTTCAGGAGAATGGCAAGAAATAGAAATTCCATTAAAAGATATGTACCCATCTTTCAGAGGAAGGACACTTGATCTACCAAATTTTTCAAATGATTATATTGAAGAAATAGCTTTTTTGATAGGAAACAAAAAAGCAGGAAAATTTAAAATTTTGTTTGATAAAATAGAACTAAAATAGTGCAAATGATTAGGATTGGTGACATAGAATATAAATGTAGCTTATAACTTATGGAAATATACAAAGTTCAACTTATAGAAACGATTGTAGTCTTTGTTGGCTATCTACTGCTCCACTTCACAACAAGGACGTTTGTTAATAATTCCCTTAAACAAACTCATTTGCAACGTGGCAGGAGGAAAATGATTATAAAAGCTGTTCATTTATTATCTTTTATAGCTGGGGTAGTTTTATTGTCTGCAATATGGGGGCTTAAACAAAATGAAATAGCTGTTTTTGTGGGAACTATCTTAACAGCTTTGGGCATTGCGTTTTTTGCTCAATGGTCCTTATTGTCCAATATTACATCTAGCTTATTATTATTCTTTAATCATCCAATAAAAATTGGAGATACATTAAAAGTATTAGATAAAGATTACCCATTTGAAGGGGAAGTCTCTGATTTGACCTATTTTTTTATTTATCTTAGAGCAGAAAATGGTGAGATAATTACCATCCCTAATTCTCTTCTGTTGCAAAAACCTGTATTAATTATCGAAAAGAATTATAACTCGAAAACAAATCCCTAAGTAGGGCCTATTGAAAAAGTCACATGTGCTTAAGATACGAAGCTTCAAGCCGCAGAAGTGCAGGATTACTTCAAGGCGAAGAAGCTGAAGTAGAATGAGTACAGCTTACTTCCAAAAATAATTGAAAACTGGTGTAAGTAATTTGAATGTTTTATTCATTTTCTCGACATCTACTGCTAACTATGACTTGTATAGGTTTTAAGGGTAAATGTGGTACTAATGTTTGGTTAGATAAGTCTTTATGTGGTAATTATAACATTCTGGCATATTTTGTATGAATAATGGTGTAATAATATACTGGTTATGGATATTGGTTTTATATTTGTCGTCTTAAGAATGAGACTTCCGTTTACAAACGTCTCGCTAGCGTTAAATAAACGGCTTTCATTAACAAACTTTCGTATGTGTACATGTATAATATGATGTGTAAATTAATGACTTATGTTATTGTGGAATATTTATTTTTAGGGTATATAGGTAAGTTTTAGGTAATTTTTATAGAACAGCGTAATAACTTACAAGCCAATGAAATTTCAAAAGTATTTTCCGACTGAAATGTCAGATTTTTTTTAATACTACCTATGGAAAACGAATTTTTATAATTGTAGAAAAAATTATTGCGGCCTTTTTTACGAATATTAATAATTAAAGTTTCGGCGATATTAAATAACTGATTATAAGTTAATTAGAAATAATAAAACATTATATATGTACATTTAATTCGTTGTAAATCAATCACTTAATCATTATTTA
>JBBRJL010000229.1:0-5263 GCA_038219375.1 Chitinophagales bacterium
AATCTATAAAAGGTACCCCCATTACTAAATCCTTCGCAACATCCATCCAGCTCTTCATCGCTTATGTAAAAAATAGCTCTACATGATTTTTCTCTCCAGTCATAATACTTTGACAAATCTTCGATTGCATTTGCACCTTGCTCTGGACCAAAACCTAGGGGTGGTCTATCCGCTGCAAGCACTACATTAGCCCCATGTAGGCCTACAAGATATGATCTAGAGTTAGTTAAGAAAAGTGTTCCTTGAAAGGTCCCTTCAACGCCAAAGTAAGTAACTCTTAAATCTGTATCACAACTTAATTTTGATTTATCTATAGCTGCATCTGCTGCTTTACTTATCGTTTCTGCCGCATCTCCCATACTACCACTAGCATCAATTAAGACTATTAAATCTACCATAGGATTATCCATCGACCCACCACATGGCTTAATAACAATATCTTGACACTTGTCACATGAGCTCAATGAAGATAAGCTAATTACAATAATAAAATAAAATATCTGTCTCATTTCTTTATGTTTTTTGTTTTTAATTAATTTATTAATTACAAAGCAATTTCGCTTCTGTTCTTCGGTTTATTCTGTGCTCCGCATCACTACAATTAACGCCATCCTTACATCTGTTTAATATTCTAGTTTCACCATATCCAAAAGCAGCTATTCGAGCTATATCTATGCCTCTTGATGTGATATAGTTTACAGCAGATTGTGCTCTTCTTTGGGATAAATCCTGATTATATTCATTTGACCCTCTTGCATCCGTATGTGAAGACAATTCGACTTTTGATAATCCATGATCATTCATATATCTTACTAGCCTATCTAATTCAAATTTTGATTCGGAAAGTAATGCATCTTTATCGTACTCATACTTTATATCAAGTACTGTTCCCTGATCGCAATCAAAATTATCCACACCTAACTGAAGCTCCACAAATAATGTAGTCGATCTTGTAAGACCAACTGTACTAGCTTGAGCAAAATCAGATAATCTATTTTCTTTTATGCCTACGATTTCGTAAGTACTGCTCTTATCCAAGAGAAATGAGAATTCTCCTTTACCACTTGATGTGACTTGTTTTACTTGTTTTGTATTAGAATCAGTTAGACTAACAACTACATTTGGTTCAGGAACCCTATTCTTTTTATTTATCACAACCCCTTTTAGGATAAATCTTAAGTCTGAATATAATACTTCTTTTTGAATAATAGCACCTGGAGTAAATTCTTCATCCAATATCGGCACGGTATTCGTCATAGCACCAAAGACATTTGCAATTGCAGTATAATTACCATGTGGAATTAAGCCAAAATCAACCACACCAAATGAATTTGTTGTACCAGTTGCAATTATTTGCCCATCTATATTATTGAGTGCTACATCTGCTTGTGGTATAACCTGCTTTGTAATATCATCTCTTACCGTGACTACTACTTTGTGTCCATCATTTGGACATCCACAAGTACTACATGGACCTCGATTGCTTCTATTGCCGAATGTGTACTTAATTCCAAAATCTAAACCTACCGAGTTGTAAATTGAGCATGATGCCTCTTTTATAGTTTTTGCATCTGTATTTTCCAGGACATATTGGCTATTCTTTATGAAGAATGGAGATTCACCATACACCAATCCTTTATTTCCAATATTATTAATATCTATACTTAAATCTGGAGTAGGTCTGTGCTGATAAATAAAATAGGTACCAATACCGACAGAAAGATTTTTTGACAAAGCATAATGTATATCAAAACCACTTTTTATAGCTAATGTCATTTGATCATATCCTGTAAAGACTAAGTGGTACTCATCTATTTTTGTATTAGGATTTAATGCTGAACTGATTAAATCACCTCCTTTAATTAGAGACAATCCAACTCTTGTATAAAGTTTAACATTTAATTTATTTCTAAGTAAATGTATATTGTAATTAGGACCAATCCCAATAAAATGTCTTACTATACCCTTTGATACATTATTTAACTGGCTATTTTGAGTTAATAGAGTATCAAAATAAATATTATCATTTAGCTTGGAATAAGGTTTATTTTTGATAAAGTCATAATCCAATCCGATACCAAATTTACTAAAAAAATAATCCAATTTTAAACCAAATTTGGGACTACCCTTTAACCCATATAATCTATAATCATTGGTAAATAATGGCATATCATACCCTGCATTCAAGCCTATACTAAATCCCTTACTTGGTTGGGTTTTGACATTATTCAATTCTTGCCCAAAAGCAATCATTTGAATTTGTACCATAAATAAGAAAATTAATAATTGTTTCATTTTTCTAACTTTATATTTCTTCGCCTACTCTATACAGTTTTCGGCATCCCTGTCCTACTCTTATGGTTTTCGGATTCCCCTATTTACTTTCTCCTTGGAAAATACAATCAAATATCTATGGTATCTCTTTCAATACCATAGCACGCATATTACTTGTCTTTAGCGCCAATGAAACAACTCCAGTTTCCACATTTATTACATAAGCTTTTGTAGATTCATCTGCTCCTGATGCTTCTGTAGACGTCCACCATAGATTATTTGGACCAATACAAAAATCGTTTCCGCCATCAGTCGTATATCCTTTATACCTATTGTTCACTATCAATTTATTGTATATGAGACTTGCTTCATCCATAGAAGCAATGTACCATCCTGCGCTACTAGGATAAATATTTAATAGTTGCCGGAAGATATTGTTGGCATTCGGAGGGTTAGGACAACCTGCCAAAAAATCAATTTGATTTTGTTTGCCATTACTTGGTGAATTAGCTCCTGTTATTGCTGTGGTATTACAGCCCCAAGATTGCCATGTTACACACTGAACACCTGTTACTAGCATTGTATAAGGATAAACATTGCCTGTATCTAATCTAACTATAGCATATCTATATCCATGAATATCTGCGGGCAATAAGATCCCCATTAGTGAGTCATATGCTACACCATATTCCCATAGTTGCATAGGTGTGTAGCCCCAATCATATAATCTTTGTCCTCCTCCCGGCAAATCTTTATGCAAGTCTATTAAGTATTGGACTTTACTTAACCACTTTCCTTCACCATTTCCGTCACTAACAAAGACTTTGCCCGCTCCCTGTGTGCCATCCACCACCTTTAACTTGCCTAGGACTTCTACACTCTGAGCATACAAACAACATCCAAAAAAAATTACCAAAAAAAACGTTCCAATAACCTTCATAACTTTTAATATTTACTTGTTAAAAAATCAATTTGCTTTCTATCCATTGCCGTGTGTCTTCCGGCTCATCCACTACAAAAACATTAACTTTCCCTTGATATGAGTAGACTGCCAATGCCTTCCGATCTAAGCCAAAAACTTTTTTAGGAGCTACTCGACTTATTTGTGCAAGTGGTATCTCGAGATGTAAATCTGTATCTTCAAAATCAATCATACGGAAGTGAAGAAATTCATCATGGATTTCTAACTCTCCTTTGATTTGTTTGTATCCATCCCACAACACGGCTTGCATATCGCTTAAATTTAATGTAAATATAAGCCGTCGTTCATGCTAGCTTTTGGATAGATTGGTAGATGGAAAGGGAAATTTGGTAAATGGTAGCTTTTTACAGTAAATGGTAATGTACTACAATTAAGGCAAAGTCTAAACGATGTATTTTATTAAAGATTTACTGCTACAGTTATCACAGTTCCATTCTCGTCTGACTTTGTATTTATGTGATAATGGTCAGAATAAGTTTGATTTATAAATGCAAGTCTTTTTTGAGTTATGGACACGCCGACAGACTTGTGCATTGTATCTATTTTAGGTTTGATACCCTTACCGTTGTCTGAAATCTTGATTTGAAGGACATTATCCTGTTTTGCAAACTTTATCTCTATCAATCCTTGATAAGAGAGTGATGCCACGCCATGTATGATAGCATTCTCCACAAAAGGTTGGATGAGCAACGGCGCTATCCTGATCTCTGTGGGATCTATATCTTCTGCCACTTCGATAGTATAATCAAATGAATTTTGAAATCTCATTCTTTCTAGGCTGATGTAATTTTCTATCATACTAATCTCATCATCTAGTCGAATCAAATTTTCAGCACTTGCATGTAGGTTCTGTCGGATCAGTTTGGCAAATCGATTAAGGTATTCCATGGCTTCGAGTTTTTCGTTTTGCATGATGTAGTTTTGGATAGCGTTGAGACAGTTGAATATAAAATGGGGATTCATCTGTGCTTGTAGGGCCGATCGTTGGAGGTTGGAGATTTCAGCCTGAACAGCAAATTGGTGTTTAATCTGACGAATTCTCCATTTGTACAGAAGATAAAATACCAATCCGATATTTAACATCATGACCACATAAAACCAAGTAGTTCGGTACCAAGGTGGTCTTACATAAAAAGTATGATATATTTCGTTCGTCCAACTACCGTTTGCATTCATGGCTTTGACTTGCAGCGTATATGATCGTGGTTGGAGTTGATTATAATTAATACTTTCACCCTGTGTGATAATATGCCAAGTAGTATCTATAGGCATGAGTCTATACAATATCCGACATTGGTCTGGTAGATGGCTATTATTGACATAATAACGCCATTCAAATGAATTTTGGGTATAATCAAAAATATCTTTTTTAATGTCAATATACTTTTGATTGACCTTAAAAAAATCCAACATTAACGAATTGTTTTGTCTTAAATCGAACGCATCTTTTATGGGTAGCTGTACCAGTGTATCGAGCGCTAATGCTAATTCTTTTTTACTAATGTGAAATCTAGGAATACTTGAAAAATAAAAATCATCTAATATTTGTATCTCCCTTGTTTTGTTATGAATCCTGAAAATATATTGTGCATTGTTAGCATAAATCCAAGGTTCTCGATAAATGATGTCGTAAATAGCAGTGTGCTTGAGAATAGGGCTATCAACTGTCAAATCAGTGACCCGATATTTGTCATCAATTTTTGAGACACCACTATTAGTCGCTACAAAATGGACATTACTTTTATCGTCATAAGTCGCACCATTGACGAAGGCATGCACATTTATCAGTGTATCTAGCTCTCTATTCGAAATCAATAAGTGTGTAGATGAATGACTGTATGTTATTATACCATCACTTTGATAGCAAACAAATTGGAAACCACCTTGATATTTTTCCTTTTCAGATTTAAGTATAGGTTTAAAATCCTTGATATCATACTTCCAAACTTTATTCTCCGCAATGACAGTAACGACATTTTCATGAATATTTACATCTTGAATTTGGTG
>JBBRJL010000230.1:0-5258 GCA_038219375.1 Chitinophagales bacterium
TCCGAAGAAATACAACGAAAACTTCAGGAGCAACAGCAAAAGACAGCTCCTGCACAAAGGGCAAGCAGCAGACAAGAAAAAAGTACATTCGAGAAAGTACTTAATAGCACGACTACTAGACAAATAGGTAGGACGGTTGCAGCCACTCTTACTCGAGGCTTATTGGGTGTATTGGGCATGAAGACAACAACATCTAGAAGTAGGACAAAGAAAAATTCGTGGTGGTAGGATGGTTTATTGAAGATGCAGATGAAAAAAATATAAAATTTGGTTTTTTTATAAAAAACAAAAAAGTACTATTGCCAATTTTAAATTAATTCGGTCAATATTTCTTTGATATTTAGGTGTTTTGCATCTTGAATTTTCTGAGCGTATTCTGTAACCAAATCAATCCAATCTAATACTTTTGTTTTATCAGTTGTTTTAGTTTCCCAATATTCTGAAAGCTCAAAAGCAGATGTGTGAATGATTGTTTCAACGATATTAGGAACATTGTCAAATAAGTTCAAAAATATTCTTGGAACTCTTTGATACACATTTTTGCCAATTACATAATCTCTTTTTCCACCAGCCGTATATAAGTCTCGAACATTCGGACAAACGACGGCTTCACGTGTTACCAACCAGATTGCTAATCTCCCAAATTTATCACTTCTGTTTCCAAAAAGTTCTGGGAAGTAAGCCATTGCACGATTTTTTAATTCATGTTTTTCTTTTCCAGATAAATTGTTCCAGATTTTAATTACGATACTACTTGGCTTACTGTTGTTTTCAGCATCCATCCACCAAAGTTCTTCACCTGGTTTTAATTTACTTTTGTAGTAATCAACAATTGGTCTTATCGGATTTTCATTTTTTCTCAAGGTTTCGTAAGGCATTTTAATTTTGTCAAAAATGGTTTTACCTTGTTCTAAATTCATATCAATCAGGTAGCGGGGTGAATGTGTGACCACAACTTCTGAAAGTACATCTTCGTAAGGACGACAACGAAATTCGATTGGACTTGCTAATTTTGCAAAAAGTATAAAAATACGTTCTACATTATCAACTCTCGTACTTTCTAAAACACTATTTCCAGTAGTTTTCCACTGGTTTTGTGTTGTGGTTTTTACTTCAATTCCGTAATATTTTTTTGCTATAATATCTGGAAATTTTTGACCACTAATTAATTCTATGGAATTTTCAAAAACGGTTCCAATAGCTAATTCTGTCATCAAATCTTTTACATATGGTTCAAGATTTCTGCCGAAAAGTGTAGCGATCTTCTTTGATGAATTTATAGCGTGGACGTTCAACTCGTTTATTGTCGATCCGATTAATAAATCAAATTCACTTCTGTTTGGATCTGGATTTAGAGAAACTATCATTCTTACTTCTTAAAATATAAGTCCCAAATATCTTCAATTCTTTTAGCCAAATTGTAAGCCAAAAGTGGTGGAACTGCGTTACCAATAATTTTATATGCTTGAGATGGACTTACCAAAAATGAACCTTTTCGACCACTTTTGTTTTCGATTACAAAATCATAATCGGGCGGAAACGTTTGAATTAAAGCACATTCTCTTACTGTTAATCGTCTTTCTTTTAGTCCTTTATTTAATTCGCTTTCTATTTGTCCTCCGTTCTCTTTTGAAAGTCTTCTAAATTCAATGTTTCCGTGATGCTCGGAACGAATTGTAGGCGAAAAACTTGGAAGATTAATATCGGTCTGTCCTTGGCAATGTTTACCCATAAATTTTGCTTTGGAGTAAAATCTTTGCGATAAATCTTCTGCATTTTCAGGCTCTTCTAAATGTTTGAAAACATCTTTTAGTTGAACAAAATGTTTTAAATTTTCTCCTTCAACTGTGTAAGAGTGGGTTGGTTTCGGATAAGGATTATATTGTTCCGAAATGATGTTTTTTTCTAATTCTGCCAAAGCAGATTTTTTCAAAGCAGATTTTTTTATTCCAATAAAAATTACCCTTTCTCTTGATTGGGGAACTCCGAAATCTGCAGAGTGTAAAACTTGTGGGTCAAGCACAATATATCCATTTCCATTCGCAGATGAAAAATCTTTTTGAATAATTGATTTAACATCTCCAAGATTTACAAGTCCTTTTACATTTTCAGCAATAAAAATCTTTGGTTGACTAATTTCAATTACTTCTTTCATCCACATATAAAGTTGTCCCCGAGTTTCGGCATTTGCTGTTTCATTGTCAATAAATTGACCTTTGTGATTTTTATGTGAGTTAAATCCGTTTCTTTTTCCTGCAACACTAAAATCTTGGCAAGGGAAACCACCTGTAACTAAATCAATATCTTCAGGAAAAACATTTACACCATTACGATACATTTTTACTAAATCAACGATACTTTCTTTGAAGAAATCTTCTGCTTTATGACCTTTTTTGGAAAAGTAGTTGACCCAGGCATTTCTTGCATCTGTTAAAATATCATTTGCAAAAACGGTTTTAAACTTTGTTTTTTTGAGTGTTACAAAACCATTTTTTAATTTTTTTTCAATATACCATGGTGTTAAAGCTTCATTTACTGAAGATTCCAAAACGTCAAACCCACCTTCAAAACCTAAATCCATTCCACCACATCCAGAAAAAAGTGAAAGCACATTTAAACTTTTTATCTCATCTGATTTAGAAGCTTTATTTTTTGGATAAAACATGAACTCTAACTGTGGTTCTTCTGCAATGTTTGTTTCCAATGCAAATAAATCTGTACCCATATATTGATTATATAACGTTCTTAATATTACTTACTTAATGTTAAATTGATTCAAAGGTAAACATTAATTTCCTTAAATAACTAATTTGATAGAGTGTAATCGAAAATAAATGACAATTTTCATGATTAAATTCCTAATTTATTAATCATCTTTAACTATATGGTTTAGTATGTTATTCTTAAGTGAGGATTATAAAGATTCATTTTAAATTAATATAGCAGCGCAAGCTAATCTGACAGAAATTATTACTTTTGCTCCACAAGATTATTCATTTATTGAATAAAAAAATAAATATCATATGAGACGTCGTGATTTTTTCCAAAAGTCAGCCTTAGTAGCTGTGGGAGGTAGCTTAATTTTTCCACTTCAGGGTTGTAGTACTTCGCAATCAATAGTCAATAGCCAAGGAAAAGGCAAAAAAGCTAAGAATATCATCTTTATGGTGAGTGATGGTATGAGTTCGGGTACACTCAATATGGCGGAACTATTCAGACAACGCAAAGAAGGTCGTGGCAGCAACTGGATTGATCTGTACCGAAATCAACGTGTATCTCGTGGTCTTATGGATATGGCATCAGCGAGCTCAATGGTCACAGATAGCGCCGCAGCAAGCTCATCATGGGGAGGAGGTGTAAGGGTGAAAAATGGCAGTCTCAACATTGGGGTCAATGGAGAAGAGTATATGCCTATATGGCAAAAATTCAAAAGATCAGGCAAAAAAGTAGGATGTGTTACTACCGTTCCTATCACACATGCGACACCTGCTGGATTTTGTGTAACATTAAAGTCAAGAAATGAACAAAACAAAATCGCTGAAAAATATCTAGCCCTAAGATTTGATGTGATGATGGGCGGCGGTGGAAAATATTTCGAAGATCGTGAAGATGGTCGCAATATGTATGAAGAGTTTAAGTCAGCTGGTTATTCAGTTGTACGTTCAACATCAGAAATGAAGATGACTACCAATAGCAAACCACTTTTAGGTGTATTTGATAAAGATGGTTTACCATTCGAACTCGATAGACTCAATGATACAGAAGCGTTGGCAAAGGTCCCTTCACTAGCTGAAATGTCACAAAAAGCTATAGATCTAATGAAGGACCATAAAAATGGTTTCTGCCTTCAAATAGAAGGTGGGAAGGTGGATTGGGCAGCACATTCTAACGATGCCGCAGGATTGATATATGATCAGGTAGCCTTTGATGATGCTATAAAAGTAGCTATTGATTTTGCTGAAAAAGATGGTAATACTTTGGTTGTCATTACATCAGATCACGGAAACGCAAATCCCGGTTTATACTATGGCGAGAAAGCTGATCAAAATTTTGAAAAGTTATTTACTTATAAACATACCAATGACTGGATTCTTATGGGATTCGATAAGGAAGCATCAGCATCCACACTTGCAGACAGAGTCAAGTCACATCAGGGTTATGATCTCAAGGATGACCAATTGGCTTTTATCATAAATAAATACAAGAAACAAGCATCAGATGGGGTATATAATTCTTATAAGCTGCCATTCAAAGAGTACGCACAGTATCAGCAAGAGCACACTTCAGTGGCATTTGGTAGTATGGAGCATTCATCAGATTTTACAGAATTGGCCATGTTTGGTCCAGGTAGTGAGCGCATGAAACCATTTATGGTCAATACAGATATGCACTATTTTATGCTAGAAGTCGCGGAGGTGGAGAATAAGTTTTAGTCTAAGAATTTCGCAATAAAGTATTTTTCAAATTTTAAACCTTGAGTTTACGCCGAAAAGTCTTTGGAATAATTATAAAAAAATATTTGCTTCTACTGGTTTTAAGATCAACCGTTTCCCTTCAGGGGACAGGGTGGAAACGGTTGATTATCGTATTATTGTGTTTTTTGTAGTGGACTCAACTTGATTTATTCGATTTAGATCATCAGTCATTTGCTTAAATTTATTTTTACAAATATTAGTAAATTTATTCTTATTTCTTATTTTTAGCTTTTCCTTAAAAAAAATAAAAATAAAAATCTAAAATCTATATTTTAAGAAATATCAAGAATATATGTACATTTGTGTTGAATAACAGAAAATGAATACAAATCCTGCACAAACTTATTTAAATGTTGAACCAAAATGTGACTTACGTATTGAAGAATATCGATATATAATTTACACATTAACAGTAAAAAAAATGCTAAGTGGTGAAATAGGAAGTTCTATCACTGAGATAAATGTAAATCATCTTACATCAGGCCTGTATATGGTGAAAGTCTTTAATGAAAAAAAAATTGTAACTAAACATTTCAGTATTCTATGATATTTAATACATATTATCTATTTGTTAGTACTATAGTTGCTAGTTCACTTATGATTAGTATCTATTTACATTTTATTGTTAAAAAGACAAATTTAGCTCTTTTACTACTTTTAATTACAGCCTTTATAGTAAGGCTTTTTATTGCATCAATAGACCCGTTTCTACAAGATTGGGATGAGAGATTTCATGCGCTCGTAGCAAAAAACATGATGAGCAATCCATTTAAACCCATGATG
>JBBRJL010000231.1:0-5239 GCA_038219375.1 Chitinophagales bacterium
TGGAGATGATGTAGTTGGGAAATAGCTTCTTGACCTTAAATGAATTGGCATAAAGTTGTTTAGTTGTGGAATTAAAAATAGGAAAATAATGTTTACCTCAATATAGGTAATAGATTGTTAAATAAGTATTAGAATAATGCATTTTAGTGGTGCTTTTGCTCCTAACCAAGTAGGGTTGATTTACAAAATTCTTGATTCCCATTTGGTTTCAGGGGAAAAGCAAGTCTCTTTTTATTGGATATTAAATTAATAACGTCTAAATAGTAAATATGTAATAATTCCGATTTTTAGATAATATATCATCTCTCATTGTTTTCTATTTTATTAACGTACAAAACCAAAGTTTTTTTATGAAATTATATATAAAATATATGGTGTCTATTCGTTGCAAGATGGCTGTAAAATCAGCCCTTGAAAGTATGGGCTTGCATTATAGATCCGTAGATTTGGGGGAAGCAGATATAAAGGAAGATCTGAGCCCAGACCAAAAAGAAGAATTAAAAGAACGCCTCAAAGTTTTTTCTCTAGAATTGATGGATGATAAAAAAGCTTTGCTTATTGAAAAAATTAAACTTGTTATTATTGAGATGATTCACTATGAAAATGATTTGCCAATGATTAATTTTCCGGATCATCTAAGTACTAGACTGAATCAAGATTACGCACATATGGCGAGTTCATTTTCAGAAGTTACAGGAACTACCATAGAGTATTTTATCATTACCCACAAAATAGAAAAGGTAAAGGAATTATTGCTTTATGATGAAATAAGTTTAACAGAGATATCTTACAAACTCCAATATAGCAGTGTAGCCCACCTTTCAAATCAGTTTAAAAAAGTCACAGGTCTTACACCGACATTTTTCAAAAAGCTTAGAGAAAGTAAAATACAAAATATGATGATAATCAATAGCAATTCTAATCCTATTTTCATTTAAATTAATAGATAATAGTAATCATGATGATAAATGTATTGACATCAAAAATAGTTTTTCATGCTCTAGATGGTTTTATTGTTTCATTATCCTTCAGTTCCATCTTTCACTTTGATGTCCTATGCATATAAAATACCCCATTCCCAATCCACATACTTTATCTGTTGATGAGGTTTTAACCGCATTTGATGTAGATATAAAGAAAGGATTGACTACATCCAAGGCCAATCATCGAAATGATCAGTTTGGTTTTAACAGTTTTGTGTTAAAACCACTTAAAAGTTTCTGGTTAGTCCTATTGAAACAATTTCAAAGTCCGATAGTATATTTATTGGCAGTTGCCGCTTTGGTATCCCTTTATTTTCATAGTAACATTGAAGCCATTGCTATTGGTATTGTGCTTTTGGTAAATGCATTAATTGGTTTTTTTCTAGAGATGCAGGCTCGTAGGTCCATGAATGCCTTAAAGAAAATGGATATCATCACTTGTAAAGTCATCAGAGATGGTAAGCTTCAAGAAATTAATGCTGAACACATTGCTCCTGGAGATCTAGTAGATTTAGAGTCCGGTGATATCATACCTGCAGATGGCCGTTTGGTATTATCAAATCTTTTACAATGTGATGAATCATCTCTGACAGGTGAGTCCATACCAACCTTAAAAAACACAGAGATACTACCTGAAAAAACAGCTTTGGGAGATCAGTTCAATATGGTATTTAAAGGTGCATCGGTGATGAATGGCCATGGTAAAGTAGTGATAACGGGGATAGGTAAAGACACTGAGTTAGGTAAAATTACTTCTTTGGTAGAGAATGCAGAATCTTCGGAGACACCTCTAGACAAAAAACTAATTGCATTGAGCAAAAAGCTGATTTGGGTAATGTTATTCATGACGCTAATATTTGCTGGGACAGGTTTTATACAAGGAAAAAACTGGGTGGAAATACTAGAAACATCCATTGCACTAGCAGTGGCTGCATTTCCTGAAGGACTACCTATTGTGGCTACGATCGCCTTATCGTATGGTATGCTTCTTATGGCCAAACGTGGTGCTATTGTAAAAAATCTTTCTGCTGTGGAAACTTTGGGTAGTACGAATGTGATTTTGACAGACAAAACAGGCACACTGACAGAAAATGTAATCTATGTCGATACCTTTAGTTTTCCTGAGGAGACTGTTCAAGCGACCATAGAAGATAAAGTACTGAAATTTAATGGTGACGATATCAAACATAGCCAACAAAACTTTGAATTGATAAAGGTCGTCGGAGCTTTGTGCAATAATGCATCTGTCAATCAAGGTAAGAAAAAAGAAAAAGCACTTGGTGATCCCGTAGAGATCGCACTGCTTCATTTGGCCAATACATCAGATCAAAATTACCTAGATGTTCAGAAAAAATATGAAAGGGTAGGTGAGGTACCATTTGATGCTGAAATGAAAATGATGGCGACATTACACAAAAGCGGTAAAGGAAGTTTTGTAGCTGTAAAAGGAGCTACCGAACAATTGGTGGAAAAATGTACTCAGATTCAACATGGAGACGATCTTAAGAAATTTACACCAAGTGATAAAAAGAAAATATTGGCAGCTTCTGATGATATGTCCCAAAATGGTCTCCGAGTATTAGCATTTGCCTATAGAGAGGGAATTGACATTTCTAGTGAAGATTACCTAAAGGACTTGGTATTTATTGGGTTGATTGGATTTTTGGACCCACCAAGATTGGATATTAAAAAAGCAATAATTACTTGTCGAAATGCGGGTATTAAAGTCGTGATGATTACTGGTGACCATCCCAAAACAGCGTTAAACATTGCCCAAAAAGTAGGGTTAGTGGACGATATGGATCAAGCTGTGATCAATGGTCTAGAGCTTCCAGATACCCAGTCACTTACTAAATCATGGAAAGACAAGGTACTTAGTACCGCTGTTTTTGCCCGAACTACACCTAAACAGAAACTAGATATAGCCGAAATATTTCAGAAAGCAGGTAATATTGTAGCTATGACCGGCGATGGTGTCAATGATGCTCCTGCTCTCAAAAAAGCAGACGTAGGTATCGCTATGGGTTTGAGAGGTACACAAGTAGCCAAAGAATCTGCCAATATAGTGTTAAAAAATGATTCATTTACTTCTATTGCAGAAGCAGTAGGTCACGGAAGAGAGATCTTTAACAACATTAAGAAGTTTGTCATTTACTTAGTTTCATGCAATTTGAGTGAAATTTTTATAGTCACCACCTTAGGATTTTATGCTTCCGCATCTACGGTGTTGCCTTTACAAATTCTATTTCTAAATATTGTAACAGATGTTTTCCCGGCATTGGCTTTGGGCTTGGGCAAGGGAGATAAGACCGTCATGAAGAGACCACCGCGAAGTCCCAAAGAAGAGATTGTCACTCATAAGGATTGGATAGTAATAGCTTGGTACGCTTTATTGATTACTCTTTCTGTAATGGTGGCAGTTATATATTGCAAATATTTCATAACAAGAGATCATCAAATATTAAACAATGTGGCATTTTTGACCTTAGCTTTGGCTCAACTATTTCATGTTTTTAATATGTCTTCACCTAAGTCGAAAATATTCATCAATGAAGTCACTCGCAATCATTTTGTATGGTATGCACTTATGTTGTGTATACTTTTGATTCTGTTGGTTTTTGCAGTACCTTATTTGAGATTGCCTTTAGGTTTGGTAGTGTTGGAACCTGAAGTTTGGGTGACTGCAATAATAGCTAGTTTGATTCCTTTGTTAGTGATTCAATTGTACAAGATTTACGCTAATTTCAAAACCAAATAAAAACTTAAAACCAAAATATCATGCTTAAAATCATCTTCGTCATCATCGTTATCCTGCACGGTTTGATCCATTTTCTAGGATTTGCAAAAGCTTTCGATTATGCAGATATCTCTGCGATCACTAAGGAAATATCTAAGCCTATCGGTATTTTATGGCTATTAGCTGGAGTGTTAATTCTCATATTTTCGCTATTATTTACCATCAAAAAAGACATTTGGGTTTATTTTGCTATAGCTGCTTTGGTGGTGTCTCAAGGATTAATAATGATGTACTGGCAAGAAACAAAGTTTGGTACCATAGTCAATGTACTGATACTACTCGTTTCAATTGTCGGCGTATTTCATTTGAATTTTAAAAATACTTATAAAGATGATGTAAAAATAGGGTTGGATCAAACTGTTGGTATTCAGGAAACGATTTTGACAAATGAAGATATATCCCATTTGCCTGATATGGTCCAAAAATACATTCATTATACTGGAAGTATCGGTAAGCCCAAAGTCCATAATTTTAAAATTGATTTTTCTGGTAAAATAAGAAGTTATGAAGCCAAACAATGGATGGAATTGACATCAGAACAGTACAATTTTATACCTGTACCTACTAGGTTGTTTTTCCTTGATGCCACCAAAAAACAAATGCCAGTATCTGGATTTCATAGATTCAAAGATGGGAAAGCATCCATGGACATTCGCTTATTGTCTATGTTCAAGGTTCAGTATATGGAAGGCAAAGAAATGAATATATCAGAGACGGTCACCCTTTTTAATGACATCTGTTGTATGGCTCCTGCTGTTTTGATAGACGAAAGGATAAAATGGCTAGAAACTGAAGGTAATAAGGTGAAAGCTTCCTTTACTTTCAACGAAGTCACCATATCAGCATGGCTTTATTTTAACGAAAAAGGAGAATTGGTCAATTTTGTCTCTGAAGATAGGTATGCGGCTAGTGAAGATGGTACCATCACTCAATTAAAATGGAGTACACCTTTGATGGATTACAAGGTTATTAATGGCTATAAATTGGCCCATTATGCCGAAACTATCTATACTTATCCAGATGGAGACTTTACATACGCTACTTTTACATTAAAAAATATAGCAACCAATGTAGAGCGATAGATATATGGAATTTTTATATTGAATAATATAAATTTTATTGAAAATTGTGTAAAGTATTAAGGGATTTTACCACTTACCTTTGCCTTTGGAAACACGATAACAAATAGTGGTTTATTTCTTTTTCTTAATTTATAAAAATCAAAAATCATGGGAAATTTGCTTTATATTATAGCAGTCATTTTAGTCATAGGTTGGCTAATAGGTTTTGTAGGCTACAACACCGGAGGTATAATTCATATCTTGCTAGTGATAGCAATAATTATGGTCTTACTCAGAATCATCCAAGGGAGGAGGGTTTTGTAGTTTTGATGTCAATATTGTAACTCTACTATCTAATTTTATAACAGATGTGTGAATAATAAGATACACATTTGTAT
>JBBRJL010000232.1:0-5224 GCA_038219375.1 Chitinophagales bacterium
ATCTTGCATGAATCTAGCAAAAACATAAAATAAATTGGGTCTATTCTTCCTCGTCCGAAACGCTAACAATTGGGTGAATCATAGGCAAACCTATCAACTTTGCTTCGTCTTTATTTATACTGAAAAAACCTAAGAAACCACCTGATGCTTTGGCTACATGCTGCGCAAAACTGGTAAAACTCTCATAAAATTTAACTCCTATCTCGGGTTCTAGTTTGGCCAGTATATCATTCAAGTAAGACAATCTATCGCTTATCAATTTAGTTCTATCGGCAACATTGGTAGGGAATGCATCGATATAATACTGTAACCTCTGTTCAAATGTCTTCCCTACTTCAAGATAAAAAGATTTTATCTCATCCTTCATATTATAGCTTCTGATTTTAGTCACTTTATTAGCCCACTCTAGTTGGTCACTTTGTATATTGCCATCAGCACCAGCAATTAATACAGTAATTAAAGGAACTGCGTCCTTCAATTTTTCAAATTCTTCTTCAGTCAAGCTATTAAATTGATCTAACATATTATTTTTTGTTTTATTTGAATGCAAAAGTAGTACACTTTAAGAAATATTATTCAAAATGAATTAAAATAGGTAAAATAATTTATTTATCTACCTTTTATACTTTTTGAAATCATAGAGAGAATTATCTGTCTTAATGTACAACTCTCTAAGATATTGATTTCCATCGAGTGAATGGTACAGTGAAATGATTTGTTGTTGTCTTTCGGACACATATGCACCTGGTTTTTTGACAGAATATTTGATAGGATTGGGCAAGACAGCTATGATTGAAGCCGATTCGCTTAAGGTTAGCTTTTGTGCAGACTTTCGGAAATATACTTGTGCTGCTGCTTCTACACCAAATACCATATCACCCATTTCAGCAACATTTAGATACATCTCAAGTATTCGTTGTTTTGTCCAAACTGTTTCTATAAGTATTGTAAAATATAATTCAAGGCCTTTTCGAATATATGACCTTTGTGGAAATAAAAACACATTCTTTGCTACTTGCTGCGTAATTGTACTAGCACCAAATACTTTTTTGCTTCGTTTATTTACATCTAATGCTTTGTCAATAGCTTCAAGGTCCATACCATAATGAAATGGAAGGTTTTGGTCTTCTGAAGCCATAGCGCATACTCGAATGTAAGGAGATATTTCATTTGTTGATTTCCATTCATAAACCAATCCTTTTTCTTCGGCACCCAAAACGCGTTTGATCATAAGTAAAGTCAATGGGGGCGAAAAAACGCGTAAAAGAAGTACCCAAGCTACCGTAAATACTATAAAGCC
The DNA here is from genome assembly GCA_038219375.1 of Chitinophagales bacterium. Lineage (GTDB taxonomy): Bacteria > Bacteroidota > Bacteroidia > Chitinophagales > Saprospiraceae > OLB9. The sequence goes on from JBBRJL010000232.1 coordinate 1,301, forward strand.
AGTGATTACGTCTTTATAATATGATTTTGTAAGATATTTTATTTTATCCCATTTCGACAATGACATATTACATTGAATTATTAGATCAATTAATTTTAATCTGGACTTTTATTTTTATGTCTTGAATATCCTGTGTATGTAAAACTTCTAGAATATTAGGATACACCTTTCTTTTTTTGCTGAAGAACCGCTCTAGCGTCAACCAGTCAGCTCGTTCAATATCTTCGGTGGCTTGTGGCACCAATGCCTGCTTTTTAGCTTCTACTAGATACCAATGAGATTTTTTGATGATACGCTTTCCCACATTACTTCTATAAGTATGACGAGTGACCATCAGCTTTGAGATAATCGTCATTTTTTTGATACCCGTCTCCTCGGTTATTTCTCTGAGTGTGGCTTCTCGTTTTGTTTCGTTGCTTTCTATTTTCCCTTTCGGAAGATCCCAAGAGCCTCGTCTGAAAATAAAAAGAAATTCATTCTTTTCATTTCTTACTAATCCACCTCCAGCTTCGATTTCAGAAAAATGAGATTTAAAGTCCGTCTTAAGTTTTGGAAAATCTTCATGGTGTATGATGAGTTTCTCTGACTTGATTGATTTCTCCAAAATATTGATGTAATCCAGCAAATGTTTCTTATTTCCTGTATATTTTACCACCACGCTACCTGATGTCACGGTATCTTCTAAAGTAACATCTGCAGAAGGTTTTAAAATAACTTCTACTTCGTTTATATAGATTTTGTAAATTTGCGACTTATCCATTAAAATATTAATATGATGTTTGAAACATTGGTTGCTCAAAAACTTTTGCAAATTAAAGCAATTAAATTAAGTCCACAAAATCCTTTTACTTGGGCATCAGGTATGAGGTCTCCGATTTACTGTGATAACCGCGTCACTTTGTCTTATCCTGAGGTGAGAGATATTATTAAAAATGGCTTTGCCCAATTGTCTGAATCATTCGGAAAAATAGATATGATTACTGGCGTGGCCACAGCAGGTATAGCTCATGGTGCCCTACTGGCAGATAAACTCGGTCTTCCTTTTTCGTATGTTCGATCTGCGCCTAAAAGTCATGGCAGGCAAAATCAAATAGAAGGTGAAATACAGCCAGGCTCTAGCATTTTGGTCATTGAAGACCTAATAAGTACAGGTGGAAGTTCGATAGAAGTAGTAGAAATCCTGAGAAATGAAGGTCATAACGTTCTCGGTGTTGCAGCGATATTTGACTATGGATTTGAAAAAGCATCTGAAAATTTTAGGAATTCAGAATGTAAATACCGTACTTTGTCCGATTATAATTATCTGATTTCAGAGGCCACTTCTGCAGCATATATTTCTAATGAAGAAGCAGAAATGTTGAGCAAATGGAATAGTGATCCTCAAAACTGGTATCAGAATAATTTTTAAAAAAAATAATTTAAAAACCGAAATAATTTTTTGATGAGCCTTATCACAAAAAAATCAGAAGAATTTTTATACAATTATCTTAATAATGCATCGCCAACAGGTTTTGAAGAACCGGGTCAGAAGATATGGTTAGATTACATAAAACCATATGTAGATGAGTGGCACCTAGATAATTATGGAACCGCATATGGCATCATAAATCCCGGAATGGATTATCGAGTGGTGATAGAAGCGCATGCCGACGAAATATCGTGGTATGTCAATTATATCTCTGACACAGGATTTATTCATGTGATCAGAAATGGTGGTTCAGATCATATTATTGCTCCTTCGATGCGTGTAAATATACACACAAAAAAAGGAATGGTGAAAGGTGTATTCGGTTGGCCGGCAATACATACTCGTAAAGGTAAAGACGAAAATCTATCACCCACTATGGATAATATTTTTGTAGACGTAGGTGCTAAAGACAAAGCTGAAGTCCTAGAAATGGGTGTACATGTAGGATGTGTGATCACATTCGTAGACGAACTCACCAAACTCAATAATACCTACTATACTGGGCGTGCGCTTGATAATAGAATAGGTGGTTTTTGTATCGCAGAAGTAGCTAGAATACTCAAAGAGAAAAAGCAAAAACTTCCTTACTCCTTATATATAGTCAATGCCGTTCAGGAAGAAATAGGGCTTCGTGGTGCCGAAATGATCGCTAATACGATAAAACCTCATGTTGCTATTATCACAGATGTCACTCATGACACTAGCACGCCATTGGTCAATAGTAAAATTCAAGGAGATACAAAATGTGGACTAGGCCCTAGCTTGACTTTTGCGCCAGCAGTCCATAACAAACTTCTTCAACAAGTTATCGACGTAGCTGAAGCAAAAAAAATAAATTACCAGTTAGCAGCAGCTAGTCGTAGCACAGGAACTGATACCGATGCATTTGCTTATAGTAATGGCGGTGTACCTTCAGTATTAATATCTTTGCCATTAAGGTATATGCATACAACAGTAGAGATGGCGCACGAAAAAGATATCAATAGTGTTATTGACCTGATTTTTGAAACATTACTTGATATCAAGGCTGGTCAAAGTTATAAGTATTTTTAAAAAAACGATAGTGTATTTACCGTTTGGCACATATACATCTGATTGCAGGCAACATGTTTAGTCGGAAATTTTCAATTATCAAATACCGATGTAAACGTTTTGTGAACACATACGTTATACATAGACAAGATAATATAAATTATGAGGTTGTTCTATTTATTATTAATACCGTTATTTGCATTTACTGGGAATGGGCCATCCATTAAGTTAGGTCTTTTGAAGTATTCTGGTGGAGGAGATTGGTATAGCAATCCCACATCTTTGGTAAATTTAGCTGGTTTTTGCAATAAATTTCTCAATACAAATATTGACCCAGAATATGCTGTTGTCGATGTAGGAAGTGTAGAATTATTTAACTACCCTTTTGTACACATGACGGGGCACGGGAATGTAGTTTTTTCTGATTCGGATGCTGAAAACCTTAGAAATTACCTTATTGCAGGAGGTTTTTTGCATATTGATGATAATTATGGAATGGATCCATATGTTAGATTGGCCATGAAAAAAGTATTCCCTGAGTTGAGTTTTATTGAGTTGCCATTCAGTCATGCTGTCTATAGTCAAAAGTATAAAATTGAAGGCGGCTTACCCAAAATACACAAACATGACGATAAACCGGCACAAGGATTTGGACTCCTTTGGGAAGGTAGGCTGGTCTGTTATTATTCCTTTGAAAGCGATCTCGGTGATGGATGGGAAGACCCTGAAGTACACAAAGATCCAGAAGAAGCAAGGATCAGAGCACTGAGAATGGGTGCAAATTTAGTTCAATATGTTTTTGGCAATTAAAATTTAAAAATCATTTATGCAGTCATATTCTTTGGTTCCATCCATAAAAAATATTAGCCATCGTACATCCAATAATTTTTTTCTGATTGCTGGGCCTTGTGCGATAGAATCCGAACAAATGGCGATGGAGATAGCCGAAAGAATCAAAAGGATCACATCAGATCTTAAAATCCCTTATGTTTTCAAAGGGTCATACAGAAAAGCGAATAGATCTTCCATTCATTCATTTACGGGAATAGGTGATGAAAAAGCCTTAAAAATCCTAAGAAAAGTGGCAGAAACTTTTGATCTCCCCGTTACTACTGACATCCATACGGATGAAGAAACTGCCATCGCAGCTGAATATGTAGACATATTGCAGATTCCTGCTTTCCTTTGTAGACAAACATCCCTGATAAAAGCAGCAGCCGATACAGGAAAAATTGTCAATATCAAAAAAGGACAATTCATGAGTGCAGAATCGATGATGCATGCGGTGCAAAAAGTACGCGAGTGTCACAATGAAAAAGTAATGCTTACTGAAAGAGGTACTACATTCGGATATCAAGATCTTGTGGTGGACTATCGTGGCATACCTGTCATGAAGTCATTTGGTGTGCCTGTGATTATGGATT
>JBBRJL010000233.1:0-5219 GCA_038219375.1 Chitinophagales bacterium
TGCCAATATCATCACGATGGAGAATGATAAAGTCATCAAAAACGGCGTCGTACTCGTCGAAGAAAACATTATTAAATACGTAGGTCCCGCATCGGGTGTAAAACTTGACAACAATACCAAAATCATAGATGTAAAAGGCAAGACCATCATGCCTGGATTGATAGATGTACATGCCCATCTTGGAGCATTTAGAGATGGTATAAGTCCACAGAAACATTGGGAATATTTTGCAAACCTTGCTTATGGTGTCACCACTACCCACGATCCTTCTGTCAATAGTGAGATCACATTTGCACAGTCAGAAATGGTCAAAGCAGGCATACTCACGGGACCAAGGATATTTTCTACAGGTACGATTCTGTATGGTGCAGATGGCGACTTCAAAGCAGAAATAAATAGTCTCGAAGATGCTAAATCAGCACTCAGAAGAACTAAGGCTTTTGGCGCTTTTTCTGTAAAATCATACAACCAACCACGACGTGAACAACGCCAACAAGTCATAGAAGCTGCTCGCCAACTAGGTATCAGGGTCGTGCCCGAAGGTGGTTCGTTTTTCTATCACAATATGAGCATGGTAGCCGACGGTCATACAAGCGTAGAACACAATATACCTGTGGCACCACTGTATAAGGATGTGGTAAATTTCTGGTCAAATACCAAAACAAGCAATACGCCGACCCTAATTGTAAACTATGGTGGCCTTACCGGCGAATACTATTGGTACCAAAATACAGAAGTGTGGAAAAAAGAAAAATTGCTCAAATTTATGCCTAGGTCTATCCTTGATTCCCGTTCGAGACATCGTACGATGGTGCCACAAGAAGAATACGAAAATGGTCATATCCTAACATCAAAATCTTGTAAAAAACTAGCAGATGCAGGTGTCAATATCAATCTTGGGGCACATGGACAGTTGCAAGGACTAGGCGCTCATTGGGAATTATGGATGTTACAGCAAGGCGGTATGTCCAATTATCAAGCGCTAAAAAGTGCGACAGTCAACGGTGCTGAATTATTGGGCATGCAAGACCAAATAGGTACACTCAAAGCTGGAAAACTTGCCGATCTCATCGTTATAGATGGCAATCCAATGGAAGATATCCGCAAATCAGAGAATGTGATTTATACCATGATCAACGGTCGCTTGTACGATGCAGAAAATATGAACGAAATCGGCAATACCACTAAAAAAAGAACCAAGTTTTACTGGGAATTAGATGGTAGTGGACTCGCCTACCCTTTCCATCAAGAGACCAATGGTTTTATGGGCGTGAGATGTGCTTGTGGATTGTAGGGACTAATTGATTATTGGTTTTGTTATATGTTACTTTACCAATATAATTTCTGCGAAAGCATTTCCCAACCCTACTCCATATTCACTTGATAATTGGTGCTACGACCTCTTTGATGTGATATGAGTATTCCTTTTTCTACCAAATCTTTCAAATGTCTTGTGGCTGTTGCTTTTGACACTTGGGTTATCGATTGATATTTTCGAGCATTCATTCCACCTATAAATTCGTTTTCACCATTTTCTAGCATTCTATTGATTACTTTGGTTTGCGCTTCATTAAGTTTTGATTGGTACTTTTCAAAAAATGATGTTTTCTTTACCAGAAAATCAATAGTTACTTTAAATTCCTGTTGTGCCTTGAGTATAGTTTTAGAAAAATAATGTATCCATTCTGTCAAATCATTTGTTCTTTGTGCTTTTTTTAATGCTGAATAATAGGCTTTTTTATCTGCTTCGATGGCTGTGGAGAGGCTCATTAAAATGGGTCTTTTTAAGCCCTGCGCCAATGATTTATCGGCTATAATTCTTCCTAATCTCCCATTACCATCTTCAAAAGGGTGTATTGTTTCAAAATACAAATGCGCAATTGATGCTCTAATAAGCAAATTGGCTATTGGACTTTTTCCACTAGGTTTTGTATCATTAAACCATTCAATAAATACACGCATTTCTTCAGGAACTCTAACCGATGGCGGTGCTTCAAAATGCACTATTTCTTTACCACTTGCCCCAGAAACAACTAGCATGGGTTCTGAATGGCTTCGGTATTGACCACTATTAATATATTTATTACCAAGCATCAATAACTGGTGCCATTCAAAAAGTTGTATCTCTGTTAAATCTTCATCTATATTTTCACGAGCTTTTACCAATAACATAGCAATGCCTTCCGCTCGTTTGTCCTTAATTCGAAAACTTGGAGTTGGATATCCTAAATTTTTGCGAATACTGGATACTAAGTCTTCTCGGGATAAAATTTCACCTTCAATGGCAGAACTTTTTATCGCTTCTTTTACCAATATGGTTAATATTGTTTCAGACTGTTCATCACTTGATAGACTTTGGACATATCCTTGACTTTCTCCGGCTAAAGCAGTGAAAATCAAAGCAACCTTAGTAAATTCACTTTCATTGTACCTAAACTGCAACCAATCCTTTTGTTCCCAATTATACGTCATGAGCCGATTATTTAGATTATTCGGCTCAAATATACAACAAATATGAGCCGATTAGCAATTTTATTCGGCTCATTTATTGACAATACATTTATGCCATTTGTTTTTTTGAGTTCGTAATATGGTCATTTTTTTTCCGCAGGAAACCTTTTACTTCTTTTTATAAGCATCATGAAATCCTTCACCTTTCATGATTTTATCAATACATTTATCTATTCTGCTTATTTTAGAAGCGGATTGTTTTGGTTGTGAAAAGTGGATGATATATCCTCTTTGTTTCCCAGGAGTGAGTGCATAAAAAGCGTCTTTGAGTGCAGGTAGTTCTTCAAATTTTTCTTCCAATTCTATGGGAATAGGCTCTAGATCTTTTTTAAATTCAACTTTGGCACCACTCTCTTCGATAGCCACGGCTTCTTTGATATACTCCTTTAGTTGATTCGCTAGATCTAAAATTTGCTGCACAGAAGTAAACCTTATGATACGAGCAGATTGTACACTTGGGCCTTGTTGTTCAAGTATCTTTTGATGATCAGAAAGTAATACACCTTTGAAAAAACCAAAGGTCACACACTCTTTAAATGCGGTAATGATGACAATATTTTTGCCTTGGTGCGTGTATACAGGTACACCCCATTTTATTTCTTCAGTGAGATCAGTTTCGAGCATGATTTGTCTGACATGTTGTAACTCCATTTGCCATGTTCTGACCTTGCATTTGTCTGTGGCATAAAAGTCACACCTACCGCATCCATCTGCTATAAAAAGATCTACCTTTGGATTAAGTGTTGTCATATTATTCAATTATGGCTTGTACCTATTGGTCTCATTTGGAACAATAAAAGAAATCAAAAGTACTATTTTCTTAGGATTTTTTCCATCATGCGACCTTTTGCCAACTCATCCACTAGTTTATCGAGATACCTAACTTTTTGTGTCAGTGGATTTTCGATCTCTTCTATTCGGTATCCACAGATCATCCCAGTAATAAGATGGGCATTCGGGTTCAGTGTTGCGCGATCAAAAAAAGTGACAAAGGTAACTTTTTCGTCTATGAGAAATTTCAATTTATTCTCATCAAAACCCGTAAGCCACTCAATTACTTGATTTAACTCTGACATTGTCCTTCCCTTTTTCTCCACTTTTGATATGTAAAGGGGATACACCGAGGCAAAAGTCATCTTGGCCATTCGTTCGTTATGGAGATCTAGGTTGTTCATATTTTTTATCTTAAACCTAAAGTAAAATGGATTTCAAAGTAACATGTTTTTAAAAGACACATTTATAATGTTTTAAAAATCTGATATTTTCGCAATTCAATTTCTTTTTACAATACAATAATAAAACGTAACTATTCAGGTCTAACCCCAACGGGGTGAAATATTTGTAACCACGGATGCATATCCGTGGTGTAAATGTTAGAATCCATTGATTTTGGCGCTATTTTTGCTCGTAAGATGCAAAAATCGTGACAAAATCAAATTAAATGGGCACTACCTGAATAGTTACAATAAAACAAATATAATACATTTATGCATTAGCTTTATATTATTCCATAAAAAATCTACCATATGATACATCTACAACTTCACTAGCTTTTGAGTCTGACTTATCTGCCGACCACTCTGATCTGCAATAAAAACGAAATATAATCCTACACTTAGCGATGATATATCCACTATTTGTGTTTCTTCTGTAATACTTTTAGATACTACCTTGCGTCCCAGCTGATCTGTAATGTGTATACTGCCTACTTTGATGGAGGTGGGCACAGTGATACTTATTTGGTCATTGCTAGGATTGGGAGATATAGAGAAAGTTATATTGGCTTGATCATGTGTGCCTACGACAATATCAAGTTGACCGGCTTCTATCATACAAGCAAACTGCCATCCGCCTAGGACAAAGTTCTGTGAATTGAAAATACTGTCGAGTGAACTTGAAAACTGAATATATAAATCCCCATTATCAGCCTGCGTCATGAATTGGGGCAGAAATGCATAGATATCATCATTTTGATTGATAAGTTCACCTGCTTTGAGAAAACTTCCGTCAGGTTTTTCTTTATAAAAATATACATTATTATCTTCTTGAAATCGGATACAATGTAATAAATCTTCACTTCCTTTGAGGTTTATAGTATTCATTCGTCCTGCATTTTTACCATCTATAACCAAACCTTCTCTATTTTTTATCAAATTTCCTTCAAAATCAAATTCCACATATCCTATATGACCTATGGGATTTTGCTGGAAACTATGTGCAGCGTGTATTCGGATCTTACCATCGACCACATAAATACTATTCTGTGGATAAACCAATCCCCTAACATCTGACGGAGTGGACATCAAGTCAGTAATGTCTTTACGCCACTTAAGATTTCCATAGTCATCTACCTTCCACATCTCATGATGCCACCGAGATTTCCAAAAATATTGAGCAAAATATACAAAATTATGATCATCTTCTATAAATGGTCCAGAGATACCATAATTAGGTCCGAAACCCGATGCGTCCAAGTGTCTAAAAAATATCGTGTCAGCTACTAAGAGTGGATTTTGTTTCCTGAGTGTACTCTTACTAATATAAGCAGGCTCACAGATGTGAGAAAGTTCAGTATCTCCAAATGGAAATCCACAGCGATAATAAAACAGCATATCTTCTCCAATGATTTCGTGCATAGGTCGAGATATATTAGACGTAATTCTTTCAGAAAATACATCGTTGAATAAATACGCTACCTGCTCTCCAGT
>JBBRJL010000234.1:0-5213 GCA_038219375.1 Chitinophagales bacterium
AAGCCGAAGAACCAGTAAGTGATGGTAGGGTGGAAGACCTTGAAGATTACTCCAAATGGCCTGAAACGAATGAGGAAGGTCAACCCAACGATGATAATGGTGGTAGCCTAGGACTATCTAAGTATATGCCATTCAAAAATAAGTTTAATACAAGTTTTGAAATACAATTTGGTATTAATGCATTACAACGAGGAAATGCGACTCCTGCTGGTATCTTATCACCTGAAATAAATACAGGTGGTTCTTGGTATTGGGATTTTGCAATTAAAAGAAGGGCTAGACTTGGTGGTAAAGACAGTAAAGTAGCCTTAAATTATGGGCTCAGTTATTTAATAAATAGGCTTAAAATTGAAAACGACTTGAGGCTGACAAATGTAGGTGATGTACCTGTGTTTGTAGAAGTTGATGATGTAAAAGAAAACCCAAAACTAAACGTTGGATACCTGAACGTGCCATTGAGCCTTAGTTTTTCACTTTCCAAAAAAACAAAATTGAATGTAGGTGGATATATTGGCTATAGGGTTCATACGGTACAAAAATTTGAACTTAAAACCCAAGACGAAAAAATCCATGAGCAAAGGTATGATGGATATCAGTTGAATGACTGGATGTATGGTGCGACAGCATCTTTAGACATCAGTGGTTTTGATTTGATAGCGAGGTATAACTTCTCAAAACTATTCAAAGATAACCCAAATTATGACTTCAATACTTTTATGATAGGTACGTCAATTAGTTTGTTTTAAGCATTATACCAAGATTATATGCAAAATAGTCCAATAAACTTCATTTTTTTCATTGATTCTTCTTCAGAAAATATTTCCATAGCGAAGGCTATGCAAATATTTTTTGAATCGACTGAATAAAAAACCTGGTTCTTCATTTTGGACTATCTTATAAATATAATTGGTGTTAGTTGATAAAATTTAAAGAGCCCTTCATGCAGAAATGTTTGGTGGGCTTTTTTAATTTTTCATCCATAATGCAATAAATGGCTTAACTTGTGGCGTTTTATTAGTTAATTCAAAAGATGTCGTTATTCAGCAATAATAATTATTGGAAAATCATATTGATGGTGTTGGGAAGCGCCATTTTGGTGGTAACAATATTATACTCCAATTTTTTGGCTGATAGCCTGAAAACAAATGAAGAAAAAAACATCAATATTCTGCAAGAAGCATTAAGAGAAATCATAAAAGTAGGTCGAGATGAAAACATGGATAATCAACAAGACCTGACCTTTATTACAAACATTATTGAATCTTACCCACTACCTGTTATATTTGAAGATGATGCAGGTTTGCTTGATGGACAAAATTTTAGTAAAGAAGATATGGCAAAGTCCGATTTTCTAATCAAGAAAAAGCAAGAATTTCTGGATGCAGGAGGTGTACCAATAGACGGAACTGGATATGCGGCCAAAATTTATTGTTTTAATTCTCCTTTGCTGAGTTATATCAAATTATTCCCATTGGTACAAGGTTTATTGGTCGGTCTTTATATCGCTCTTGGGTATTTTATATTTAACTCATCGCGCAAGGCAGAGCAAAATAGAGTTTGGGCAGGGATGGCAAAAGAAACTGCACACCAACTGGGTACGCCGATTAGTGCCATTTTAGGTTGGATAGAGTATCTTAAAGATAGTTTTGTCGATCAGCCTGATCAGATGGATGTACTTAAAGAGCTCACAAAAGATGTGGATAGACTAGAGCTTGTAGCTGACCGTTTTTCTAAGATAGGTTCAAAACCTGTACTACAATCATCTAATATTTATACAGAATTGCTAGAAGTAAAGGACTATCTACAAAGGAGAGCATCAAGGAAAATAGTTTTTAATTTTGATGCACCCAAAGAAGATATTTTTGTGATGATCAATAAACATCTTTTTGCTTGGGTGATCGAGAATCTTATCAGAAATTCACTCGATGCTATGGACGGCAAAGGTACTATTTCATGTAAAGTGTATAGACAAAACAACTATGTATGTATTGACCTGTCTGATACAGGACATGGTATTTCACTCCACAAATTCAAATCAGTATTTAAACCAGGATACTCCACCAAGAAACGGGGTTGGGGACTTGGCCTGTCACTTGCCAAAAGAATTATTGAAGAATATCACAAGGGTAAGATTTATGTCAAATCTTCAAAACCCAACGAAGAAACGACTTTCGGTATTTGGCTACCTGTGACGGGTTAACCTTCTGATTCTACTTGCATTAATGTTCTGAAAGCAACGTACCTATTTGCATAACGGTCACTATGATCTTTTTGAAGACGTTTTGCATGTGCCATTTGGTATTTATTGAACACATCTATATCAGAAGCTACATACTGAATTGCAAATCCTACTCCATGCTCGTCATCGTCGCCAATGATACGGGTGAGTCTATATGATTCAAAACACCCAGTAGCTAAGACTTCAGGAATATGGATAGTTATCATCCATTCTAGCCATTCTTCGTGAATAGTGGTTTCAATTTTTATGGTAACGTTATATAATATCTTCATTTTTTAAATTTCATCTCCTCTCAAAACCCTAAATCTTCTCCTAGCTTCTACCGCAAAGGTACTTCCACTGTAATCCACAAACAGCTTTTCGTAAAGCGTTTTTGCTTTTTCTGGTTCGTTGAGACTTTCTTCATAGAGTTCTGCTAGTTCGAATATGGCATTATCGGCACGGATATCTTCTGGGTATTTCTCAATGATGGTCTGATACATAGCAATCATCTGCTCCGTTTTTCTTTGTTTTTTGAAAATCTGTGCCTTTGTGTACAACACATCATCGTCCAAGCTATGTTCAGGAAAAACAATAGCAATAGAGTCCATTTTGAGCAAAGCTTCATCAAATTTATTCTGGAAACTGAGTAAATCAGCTTGGGCAAACATCTGAAGGGTCACTTCGGTGGTGTCCATACCTAGGTTGTCCAAGATGAATACTGACATGTCTATGGCGTCATTAGAAATAAGCTTGGAAGTCGCACCTTTCAGGATTTTAAACTGTTCTTGTGCCCACTCAAAGTCACCAGCATAATAGGAAAGTTTTGCGTTGCGATATCTAGCAAGCTCACCCATATAACCTTCTTTAAAGTCCTTATCTACTTGACTGAATAAGAGGCTAGCTTCCCATCTTTCACCACTCATGAGGTAATAATCTCCGAGAGAAAGTTTGGCTTTAGCGATCATATCTGGTTGCAAACCACCGAATCGTCTTAACTCTTCGAGAATCATTATTGCGGTATCAAGTTCATTGATATAAAGGGCTTCAAAATCTGCAAATTCTTGCATCATAGCAGCAGTCTGAGTATTGCGACCCATATCATTGAGGAAAGAGACATATTCACTTTTTAAAGCTAGTAGATCATCTTTGGTATAATTATAATTCTGGGTGACTTTAGCTTTTTTACTATTGAGCAATCCACGCTTGGCATCAAGATAGTAACTAGTATTGCGTCCGTGATTGGTGACTATATATTGGTATGCTTCTATTGCGGTGTCATAGTCTTCATCTTGAAATGCTATGTCAGCAAGTGCATACACACGACTGCCGTTTTCTTCAAATTGCCGATCTAGGGCTCTAGCTTGGCGCAAAGCTTTGCCGTATTCCTTTTTTTGGACAAATGACCATTGTAATAATTCACCATAAGAGATGACATCAGGTTTTTCTTGAATTTTTTCATACAGTTGTCTTTGGAGTTCAACATAATCTGCTTCTGCCAAAAATCGTTGTAAACTAGTCTGAACATTCAAGCTGTTTTGTTCTTTTTCTACGGTGATGAGGTAATACTTGATCATGTTTTTGGTATCTCCTGATCTTCGATATAGGTCAGCAAGATTATACACATAAAGATCCTTTACATTGGCTATTTTTTCTCCTTTCAGATAGGTTTCGATGGCAAGATCGTACTTGGCGAGATTGGTAAATGTCGATGCAAGGTTAGAAATATTGGATGGGTCAGGATTGAGATTGTCTACTGCTTTGCGATATTCTTTATTGGCTAGATCTGGCTGACCTTGTCTTTCGAGTAGATTGCCTTTGGATACATAAAGAGTTGCATCTGTTGGGTCTTTTTTGATTTCGTCTTCTATGATTTTGGTTGCATTGGCATAATCTCTGAGATCTACGAGACATTGAATATACAGATTGAAATAACTTTTGTTTTTAGTATTCTCTCGATACAGAGCTTCGTAGAGCTGAGCCGCTTTTTCGTATTCGCCGGAATTGTAATATTCATTGGCAAGTTTATATTTCTGAGGTTGTGCCTCTGTGATAGAAACCACAAAAACCACTAATAATAATGTGAACAAAAGCTTTATGAGACCCTTCATTTTAATCTATTTTTGATTACTCCAAAGTAATAACGCAATAATAACACCATTTTGATACACAAGGTTACATTTTTTAAACTGTTATATAAGTTCGTATTAGAATCAAACCTACTTTAAAATTAAATAACCGAAGTCTCCAAATGTAAAATGTTATAATATGGAACTAATGAATAGAAAAGTATAGTACCCGTGCTGGCGCAAGTTTGCAACTTGTGCCTATCTATTACTTACTTTTTGGTACATTGTATACCAAAGTTTCAACAAGTTTGCAACTTGTACTTATTCTTCATTTCAACTTATTTTAGAGTAGGTTGGTAGGGGTTTTGCTCGAAGTAATACCAAATGTATATATAAAATAGTTCAAAATAAAGAAACAGAATTTTTATTTAATCGATTCAGATAATGATGGTATATATTTCGTAAGTTTTACTACAGTAGCTTGGGTAGATGTATTTACAAGACCCATTTATACCGATATATTCTGCGAAATTATTAATATTGCCAACAAAATAAAGGTTTAAATTTGCATGCTTGGTGTTTGATGAGTAATCACGTACATTTGGTGTTTTTTAGATGTGGACAACATAATCATTTGGATATATTGAGAGATCTTAAAAAATTTATATCTCAGAGGCTAATGGAAGGCATAGAAAACAATCCTTTAGAAAGTAGAAAAGAATGGATGATGAACATAATTAGCAGTGCTGGCCAAAAGAATAGTGTAAAAATAAATATTCAATCTAAGTGATATATGAATATCATTCAGGCAATAATCATCGCAATAATTGAAGGCTTGACAGAGTTTTTGCCTATTTCTTCTACGGCACATATGATCTTCACAAGTTCGATATTTGAAATCCAAGACGATGACTTCGTGAAGTTAT
>JBBRJL010000235.1:0-5213 GCA_038219375.1 Chitinophagales bacterium
TCTTCCAGTTTCCTGATAGTAATTTTCTATACTTTTTGGTATGTCATAATGTATTACAAAACGTACATCGGGTTTGTCGATTCCCATACCAAAGGCAATAGTGGCTACGATTACTTCTACTTCTTCCATTAGGAAATCGTCCTGTACATTTGTTCTTGTTTTTGCATCTAGACCGGCATGATAAGCAGCAGCTTTGATGCCGTTTACATTGAGCACCTTAGCTATTTCTTCAGTTGACTTTCTGGATTGAACATATATAATACCAGATTTACCTTTAGAAGTTTTTATAAATTGGATGATACTTTTGATAGTATGATCCTTATTTACCTTCGGTCTTATCTCGTAATAAAGATTATCTCTATTGAATGAGGAGATAAAAATATTAGGTTCTTCCATTTCCAAACTCTTTACGATGTCTGTTTGTACTTTTGGAGTCGCAGTAGCGGTGAGTGCAATGATGGGAATATTGGCATTAATGGCTGATATCATAGTCCTGATTCTTCTGTATTCTGGTCTGAAATCATGCCCCCATTCTGAAATACAGTGTGCCTCATCAACAGCTACAAAAGAGATGTTGCTTTTCTGGAAAAACTCAATATTTTCATCCTTTGTAAGTGTTTCTGGTGCAATAAAGAGCATCTTCGTCTTCCCACTCGCAATTTCGTTTTTGACTTCAGTCATTTGTGATTTGTTGAGCGATGAGTTAAGAAAGCTTGCGATGTTGTCCTCTTGGCTATACCCCCTGATGGAATCAACTTGATTTTTCATCAGAGCAATAAGTGGAGAAATTATAATTGCTGTACCTTCCATCATCATAGCTGGTAACTGGTAGCAAAGGGACTTTCCTCCACCAGTTGGCATAATGACGAAAGTATTTTTTTTGTCGAGGACACTTTTTACTATCTCTCTTTGCTCTCCCTTAAATGATTCGAACCCAAAATGTTTTTTGAGTGATGTTGTAATATCTGCGTTTGTGAAAACCATAATTATATAATACGTTCAGTTTGTATATAAAAAATATATATAAAGAGTCTGTATTTCAAAATATGCAACTTACCGAAAGAACCCATTTTACATCTTGAAGTAAAATAATAAAATCAGTCGCTCCATTATAATGAATATGTACAGAAAAATCACTTTTCGAATGTAAAATTTCAATTGACATCCAAAGGAGTGCAATCTAGGAATTTTTTCTAAAAGTACAAATCGTTTGTTTTAAAATTTTTCAAATAATGAAAATTAAAAATTATTTCTGAATCAACTCGTAGGTACAAAGTGCCTATTTATTGTAAATTTGACCTTCTTTTAAAACATTTTTCAATTAGCAGCCAAAATTACGATTTTGAATTCAAATATCCATACACAAATCAAAGAAAAAATTGAAAATACTTTACAAATAGAAGGAAAAGCACTCTTAGACATGTCTTTGAATGTTTCTGATGAAATTTGTCAAGCAGTAGAAGTTATATTCAAGAGCAATGGTAGGTTGATCGTAACTGGCATTGGTAAGAGTGCGATTGTTGGACAGAAAATTGTTGCAACACTTAATTCCACAGGTACTTCAGCTGTTTTTATGCATGCTGCAGATGCTATACATGGTGACTTGGGCATGATACGACAAGACGATATAGTGTTGTGTATTTCAAAAAGTGGTGATACAGCAGAAATCAAAGTGCTTGTACCACTTATTAAGGGATTCGGTAATACACTCATAGCTATGGTAAGTAATGGATTGTCATATCTTGCTTCTAATACTGATTACAAAATACTGATTCCTGTAGATGCTGAGGCTGACCCTAATAATTTGGCACCTACCACGAGTACGACACTTCAGATGGCTATGGGTGATGCTTTGGCTATTGCTCTATTGTCTTTGCGTGGGTTTTCTCAAGAGCACTTTGCAAAATTTCATCCAGGTGGAAGTTTGGGTAAACAATTATATCTTAAGGTCAGCGACTTATTGAGTTTACACGAAAAACCCAAGGTCTACATCAATGACAATATAAGAAAAGTGATAATGGAGATATCTTCCAAGCGACTTGGAGCTACAGCTGTCCTTGATGATAACGAAAATCTAGTGGGTGTTGTCACCGATGGTGACTTGAGGAGAATGCTTGAGACCGTTGACAATGTAGGCCACCTCAAAGCAGGCGATATTATGAATTCAAATCCAAAAACTATTCAGAAATCTAATCTAGCCATTGAAGCATTGACTGTCTTGAGAAGATTCAGCATAAGTCAATTGGTCGTCAAGGATGATAATAGATATGCAGGTATGATCCATATTCATGACATGATAAAAGAAGGTTTAGTATGAAAAAACATAATGTCATCAAAGATATCACTTCTGTTGTGATCTCGAGCTTAGGTTTGGCATTAACATCACAGATAAGCTTTGATGTCCCACTTGGAGAGGGTATCCCAATTACTGGTCAGTCTTTTGCAATCTTAATCATTGGTTATTTTTTGTCTTGGAGGCTTGCATTGATTGCTGTACTCATTTATATTATAGGTGGTGTGATTGGTTTGCCTGTTTTTGCGGAAGCTAGCAGTGGATTAGATAAGCTGATCGGTAAAAGTGGTGGATTTCTCATTGGTTTTCTTCCCGCTGTGTTTGTTGTGTCCAAGTGGGAATATGGTAAATTCAACGATTTAATAATCACGTTACAAACTTTGATTTTCAGTACTGGAATTATTTTACTGTTTGGTGTTTAGCGATTAAGTGTAGATTTAGGTCTGCCAATGGCCATTGAATACGGCCTAAAACCATTTTGGATAGGTGCGATTATTAAAATATTATTAGTATTATTAGTAATATATTTTTATCTGAAAATCAGGAACAAGTTATAGAAATTCTTTTTTAAACTCCATATTTGGATTGAGTATTTTATTCAAAGATGTCGATTAAAGTTAAAACATTATATATTAGTCATATACATAATGATAAAAAAAGTATAAAATTTTAATTTTATTAAATATCTAAATAATGACAAATTTACGACATTTATTCTTTTTTTATAACAAGATATACAAGGTTTTAATTACTTTCGCACCTGAAATTCGAAATAGTTATCGAGAGGCTTGCACCGCCTTTAGAGTGGTATCGGATTATGTACCTGTTTTGAGAATAGTATTGTGTTAAATTTAGCATTTCGATGTGTGCTAATTTTTCGTTTTATTTGTACATCATCCTTCACTTTAATACATCAGTGTATTTAGTTTGAGTTTTTATTCAAACAAACCCTCATAATAATTTTGTTTTATTTAATATAGAAATTTCATTTTATTGGACTTACCTGAAATGGTTTGTATAGTAATTTGTTGAGTATATTTATTTTTCACCGATTGAGAGGCTTCCGACCCTTTTCTTCGGCTTTATTTGAACCTAAAATTTTGAGAATGAAAAACCTTTACTTTTTCATCATCAGTCTTTTTATTAAAAAGACTGATAATGTATCATTATCGTTAATGCCTAATACCCTAAATTTAGGCTTTTTATTACACAACTTACTGTTAGTGTTGTTTTTTACTGGAAACTTGAGTGCAACTTGTACCACTTGTACTGGAAATTTAGTCACCAACCCAGGATTTAATACGAATGTGAATAATTGGTCTTCCTACAACGGTAACTTTTTCAGGAGTACGGCTTATCCACAATGCGGTACTGCTGCTCATGCTGAAATTATCCACACCACAGGCTGGGCGGGGTTTTATCAGGACATTACAAGTATACCAGTTGGTAACCAAGTTACATTAACTTTCTGGGCAGGAGTCCACCAAAACTCCGCCAATTCTTTATTTGGTTTGGAGTTTTATAATGGCTCGACCTACTTATCAGAGTCTACTGTCCAAATTGATAAAATATTGGGTGGATCGCCAAGTATGCAATTCTACACAGTGACTGCTGTAGTACCAGCCAACACCACAAAGATAAGAATAATTGGTAAGATTAATGACGATTACTTAAAGGTTGATGAATTATGTTTAATATCGTCATTGCCATGTGATTACTTTAAAAGTTTGGCTAGTTCTGAATTAAATCTTGTAAAAACTAGACAGGTTTCAAATGAAATTACATGTGTTTCGCAACCGGAACGTGTTTTGTGGATGGATTGTCTTTTAGATAATTCTTCTGGAGGTACTTCTGGAAATTTGAAATATTGGAAAATTATTAGTGGTGGCTCACTTAAAGAGTATTGCGATGGTACGGCTTATGTGGAAATGATTGTCCAGAATGTCGTAAATTCAAATTATAAGTTTAACGTATCTATCTCTTTTGCGGGTAGAACTTTTTCAACTCCAAGTGGTAGCCCGCATATCGAAGGATGTACCACTTCTTCATCTTCTAACTGGTATTACTATACCGAAATGAAAGGCTCATTGATAGGTCAAGAAGGTTTAATTGGAGGTAACATTTCATTCAATAGAAAAATGGCATCTTTCCAGATTGGGACAAATGCCAGTTTATATGGTACTACCGGATCATTTGGAGCAAGTGGGTGGTTAATGTATAACATATTATCTCATCCAGCTGCTTTTAATTTTAAGGATGATTGTGGGGCTGATATAAATCTGTTTTTGTCAGGTGGTAATCTCACTTCTGCACAAGCATCGGTTTGTGGCAAGATTTGCGTATCTGCGGCAGTTACCTTAAATGCTAATGCTGTTGGAGGCAAACCTACTTACACCTACAATTGGAGTAATGGACTTGGTTCAGGTCAATCAAAAACTGTCAATCCTACAAGTACAACATCATACACCGTAACTATAACCGATAATGCAGGTTGTACTTCGGCAGATGCAATAACTATTAATGTTTCAAATTCCCCAACTGTAAATGCAGGCGCCGATGCAACAATTTGTACAGGCGCATCTATTATTTTAACAGCAAATGGTTCTGGTGGACAAAGTCCATATACTTACATCTGGAATAATGGTTTAGGATCTGGAGCAAGTAAGACAGTAAGCCCTACCAGTAATACCACATACATAGTCACCGTCACAGATGCTAATGGCTGTACTGCAACAGATAACGTGGCTGTAAATATAGGTGCATCACCAAACCTTACAGCAACTGGAACGACAATATGTTCAGGAGGTTCAGGTGTTATTTCAGCATCTGCTAGTGGTGGAGCAACACCATATACTTATTATTGGAGTAATGGTTTAGGTACTGGAGCTTCAAAAACAGTAAGCCCTACAGTCAACACTAC
>JBBRJL010000236.1:0-5208 GCA_038219375.1 Chitinophagales bacterium
CACTATCAAACCTGTCACAATACCAAAATCAAGGGAACTCAAAAAAATAATGGGTACACTCTCAGATGTAGAAATGGCGCTTTCAGCATATAAAAATGAATATGCTTTAACATCGTTTTTGGAAGTAGAAGTGATTGAAGAAAAGAAGGATTTTATGAAATTACAATTACTGGACGATATCGTTAGTAATTCCCTAAATGATAATTTCAAAATACTTAAACACAGAATTACATTCCTTGAAAATCCCACTGCTTCAGGCATAATGCATGATGAATCAAAAACCATTCAGGAATTATCACCACTAGAAGTATTCAGACTAAAACTCACTGAAAATACTGACAATGAAGTACTTAATGAAGATTTAATAGAGATTTATATGCAATTGCTCGAAGAAATTAATGACTAAACGAAAGAGAGATAATGAAGATATTAAAATTAAGATTTAGAAATATTCATTCGCTCAAGGGAGACCAAGAGATAGATTTCACCATATCACCATTTACTGAATCAGGTCTTTTTGCAATCACAGGACCGACAGGCGCTGGAAAATCGACCATTCTGGATGTAATCACGCTTGCCCTATTCAGCAAGATACCAAGATTTGATGGAAAAATCACCCATACTGAGATAGAAAAAATAGGTTCGGTGATGACACATTTTACAGATGATGCCTACGCCGAAATAGACTATCAATGCAAGGATAAGTTTTATAGGTCAACTTGGAGTATCTCAAAAACAAGCAAGGGTAAACTCAAAGAATACCAGATGTCCCTAGCTGTATTTGATGATATTTCTATGGCTAAAGGAACCTATATAGGCGAAAAGAAATCCACTGTTCCGCTAGATAATGAAGAGATTATTGGTTTGAATTACGAACAATTTATAAGATCAATCCTTCTCTCCCAAGGTGAATTTGCAAAATTCCTAAAGTCAGACGAAAAAGAAAGGGCAAAACTCCTAGAAGACATCACAGGAAGTCAGATATACAGGACGATAGGCAAGGCAGTTTTTGAAAAAGCAAAAACTAAACGAGATGAGATCATAAATATAAAACGAGAAATCGAATCAATACCGACACTAAATGAAGGGCAGATTGCAGAGAAAAAACAACTGATAACAAATAATAAAATTGCCATAAATGCACATGAGACAACTATTCAGAAGTCTACTTTGATACTAAATACACTCGAAAAAAAAGAACAACTCCAAGATAAACTTGAAAAACTGATTGTCGAAAAAAAATCGATTACAGATCATTCAGAGCAATTCAAGCCAAAAGAAGAAAAATGGAAAAGACACCAAAAACTTGACTTTCACAGGAACGATATCACACTATTAAACGATGAACAAACGAGACTTGAAAACCTACTTAAAGCCAAAACCAATTTGGTGCAAAACATAGATAACCAAAAAACAATTATTCAAAAAATACTACAAGATATTACTTTACTCGTAAAACAAGAAGTCGTAAAAGAAAATTATGCCCTATTACTTAAGAAATTTGAGCAAAACATTCTAAATCTCGATCATACTTTAAAAGCCTTGACTGAAGACGGTACAAAACTTAGAGGGCGAATAAATAACTTATACAATAGTAATCAGAATGCATATATTTCGAATATTCAAAAATTAAAAAATATAGACGAACAAGTAAATTATGCCAAAACAAGTCTCGCAAAATATGAGTTAAAATCATTTTCAAAAAATGATGAAGGTACACTAAAATCAAATATTAGTGCAACCAGAATTCAGCTTGATACTTTAAAAGAAAAGTGCAACGATGCGTCCAAAAAAGAAGACGCCATCAAAGAAATAGAACAATTTAATTATAAAATCGAAGAATCTATATTAAGTAAAACAAGTTTGAATACTGATTTAAATGGTCTCTATTCTTTATTGAAGGTCTTGACAGATGATGTTAAAGAACTGACCAAAAAGAAGGAAGATCAATTCAAAATAAATAGTTTCGAAGACCATAGAAATGAGCTCGTCGATGGCGATCCTTGTCCGCTGTGTGGAGCACTAGACCATCCATTTGTACATAAAAAACTACTGATCACCATAGGTGCTATAGAACTCGAACTCCATCAAAAAACAGCATCTTTTAATACTAAAACCAATGAACAAACAAAAACTATCTCGCAAATAGCAGCTATTGACGAAAGGGTAAAAATTTTATCTAAACAAATCGAAGATAAAAATCTAATAGTAGTTAGTGTCATTAAAAAGTGGCAAATTTCCAAAGATGAAGTGTTTTCAAGTCAGGAAATAAATAAAAACATTAGAATTGTAAATGAAAAATTAGATGCCTTTATTAAAGAAGAAAATGATAGAAGTAACAAAAACTTCCTTCAAGCATGTGTTGGAGTTTTGGAAGAAATATCAGAAATCACCAATCAGTATAAAAAGACAAAAATCGACAAAGACCTGTTATATGCAGGAAAAAATATCAGCGAAGATGTTAACGATCTTGAAAAACGTTATAGTATTGAAAATGACAAACTTATGACACATCAAGCAACAGTTACGAGTTATAGTGAGAATGAATCTGAACTAAATAATACAATCCAAGCTAGAAGTTATGTACTTTTACCTGCGCTTGCAACACTTGGATATGCGAATGTAATTGAAGCAAAAAAAGATATACTTGATGATACAAATATACAAGAAATCCAGAAGCAAAAAGATTTTTTAACAAAGTCTATCATTGAAAATGAGACAAGCATTCAAAACATATCACATGAATTGGAAGGTATAAAAATAACTGAAAACGCAGAAACAAACCTTGATAAAATTAAAGAAAAAATCAGTTTTTTAAATGCTGAAAAAGATCAATTTCTTACCACAAATGGAGCTACTGAAAATGAACTCAAAAGAGATCAGGAAAATAAAATTTCTATAGAACAAATTGTAGCGTCGGTCAAAGCTAAAGAAGAAGAAGCCAAAAAATGGTTTGTTATGGATCAATTAATAGGTGACGCTACCGGCAATAAATTTTCAAAATATGCGCAAAATCTCAGCCTCAAACACCTTTTGGTTCTAGCGAATAAACGACTAGTAAGATTAACAGATAGGTATCTACTATCGCCATCAGAAATAGAGTCGGACCTGACTGTCTTGGATATTTACCAAGGTAATGTCAAAAGAAGTGTCAAGACACTTTCGGGAGGAGAGTCATTTATTGTAAGTCTTGCGCTCGCCTTAAGTCTGTCAGATATGGCTTCTAAAAATGTAAAATTGGAAAGTCTTTTTATTGATGAAGGATTCGGAAGTTTGGATGCAGGAACACTAGAAATAGCTCTTGAAACGTTAGAAAGATTACAATCAGAGAGCAATAGAATGATAGGTATAATATCTCATGTAGATAGTCTGAAGGAAAGAATCACCACACAAATCAAAGTTAAGAAGAGCAACCAAGGATATTCAGTTTTGGAAGTTGTATAGTTGAAAAGTTGGGTTTTAATCTTTAATTCCAATACAGATTATTTGTTAAATTTTACGTGCTCCTTACCGAAATTTGGGTACAAATATTAGAAAAATGTTAAATAAATCGATATTTACATATTAAATAAATAAATAATATGTATCTTTGCAATTGAACATCAAACATCTAAGTTATGTCACGTATTATTTACTTATTCATTTTCGGATTTTTTTTATCGTCCTATGCAAGCGCAAAGGAAGTAAGATATCACACGGCCAAGGTAAAGTCAGGCGAAAATATCAATAATTTTCTTTCAAGATACCAATTGTCCAATAGCAACTGTAATATTGATTTGTTTTGCGATATCAATAAGATCAAAGATAGAAATGTCATTATTGCGCAAAGGGAATACAAACTCCCTGTAAAGTTGTACAAATTTAATGGGAAAAGCATTCGATCAACGGTAGGTATTAAAGACAGAGGTATTGCAAAAAGAATAGAAGCTTATAATGCCAAAGTCAAAAGTCTTGGCATCAAACCCCAAAGCCACTTGACTAACAATTTACTCTGGGTACCAATAGAAGAAATAGAATGTTTTTCAGATTCTGAAGAAAAACAAATAGCAGATAATAAAGAAGAAGAAACGCCAAAATCTGAAGAGCTAAAAAAAGTCACAGAAGGCAATAATATTACTGTCCTCACACCTGAGACAGTGATGAAAAGAAAAGGAATCAAAGAAATAAAGGTTCCATTGATGGGGCCAAAATATGAAATGGTCAATATTGAAGATTTCAGTCTTGAAGGTCAGGTATATTACATCATTAGTGGTCATGGCGGTCCAGACCCCGGAGCTGTTTGTACAGAGTGTCCGAAAATGATGTGCGAAGATGAATATGCATACGATGTATCGCTCAGACTAGCGCGCAATCTTATGCAACACGGTGCCACAGTACATATGATCGTCCAAGATGAAGATGATGGCATAAGAGATGAAGAACATCTGAAATGTGATAATGATGAAAAACTACTTGGTAAAAGCGTTATTCCTCTCAATCAAAAAAAGAGACTGAGAGAAAGAGCAGAAAATGTAAATGCACTTTACAGAAAATATAAGAAAAAGGGCGTAAAAATCCAGAAAGCAATAGAAATACACGTGGATTCACGCAATAAAGATAAGAGGCAAGATGTATTTTTTTATTATAATGTTAATAGTAAAGCAAGCGAAAAACTAGCAAATACAGTGCAGGAAGTGTTCGCATCTAAGTATGCATTACACCAAAAAGATAGAGGATATCAAGGATACGTAGAAGGTCGTGGACTTTATATGGTAAGGAATCTAGCACCTACTACCCTATTTGTGGAACTAGCCAACATTACCAATGAAGAAGATCACCAAAGGCTCATTAAACATTACAACAGACAAGCATTAGCAAATTGGCTTTTTGAAGGTTTGAGAAAATAATATCAGAGTCTCTTAAGAGAAAATATCTAACGGAAATATTGGTTTAAGTCCAGTGTTTCCGTTTTTTATTTCCGCTAAGCTCGGCGTCTTCGCCAAGCTTTAATTAGTATTTGCTTCAAGCAAATCACTTTACACTGATAAGCTTAGCGTCTTCGCTAAGCTTTAATTAGTATTTGCTTCAAGCAAATCAAAAGATGTCTATGGAAATAGTCAAAAATACCATAACTTTGTAATTCAAATGATTTAACCATGGAAACCCACCTTCACAAAAAACGCCCTTACAGTCGCCTCCAAAGCAAAAAAAATGTTGGGCGCGATTAGT
>JBBRJL010000237.1:0-5192 GCA_038219375.1 Chitinophagales bacterium
CATCCAACCCATCTTTTACTGAAAATGTATTGGTTTACAATGTAGACGAAAACTTTTTTACAACAATTCTTCAACCCGGGAGTATATATTATTGGAGAGTCAAAGCAGTATCACCATGTAGAGAAAATGACTATGGTGAAACCTTTTCATTCAAAACAGCAGGCGGCAATAGCCAAAACGCGATATTGTTGAGAAATGAAGTACTCCTGATTTCTTCAGTCGAAACGGGCGTCATAAATAATCAGAAGATAGATTTTGCTAGTGTAGACAATGATGCTTCAAATATTATTGTGACAAAACTTCCCACGCATGGATTGTTGATTTCAAACAACATCGTCTTACGAGTCGGAGATCTTATCAGTAAAACAGCTATAAACAACAATTTATTTACATACCGACATAATGGAGATATTGCAGATGATGATTCGTTTACATTTGACATCATTGACGAGTTGAAAAGGTGGCTACCTGGACAGGTATTTGATATTAAGATACGTCAAACCCGTATCGGTGTGGCAGTATTTTTGGATAAGGGACTTCTTTGTTTTGGTGATGATGGGGGAAGCATCCGAGCAGAAGGATACGGAGGTACACCGCCTTATGAATATTCCCTTGACAATGTGTTCTACCAAAGCAATGCCATATTTGAAAACCTAAACAGTGGACCGTACCAAGTATATATAAAAGATGCTCAAAATAATATAGAAATATCTAATTCCATTATCATATCCTCCCCTTCTGAGATTATTCTTGACGCAGTTGTCAACATTTATGACATTATATTAAATGTTTCGGGAGGTACTGGCAATTTACTTTATTCCTTGGATGACGTCACCTATTCATTTGTGGATGTTATTTCTGATCCTGGTAATGGAAACTATATCATATATATAAAGGATGACAATGGATGTAAAGTCTCAAGCAATGTTCTGATAGATATTACCCCTATTTCAGTTACCACTAATATTGAAAAAGATGTGGTGTGTCCAGGTGACTTTGCGGCTATTAGTGCGGCAGTGAGCGGAGGCGTTGATCCATACCAATTCAGTTTAAATGGTCTAGATTTTCAAACTTCACCATTGTTTAACGTCATGGGTGGCGATTACATCATATATATTAAAGATGCCGGAAATAAAATCATTAGTACCGATACTATCAAAACTACAAACCCAAAAGATTTTGCAGTAGCACTCGATCAAGATGGATTTGAATTTGTTTTTAGAATATCAGGTGGTACTCCGCCATACCTTTTGGGGCGAAATATTAATAACTTAAGTCCTGACAGCATCTTTACTTTTTCAGGCAATGGTACCTATCGGATCTTTGTACAGGATTCTAAACAATGTAGTTATGATTTCACCCTTAATATTAATATATTTTCAAGTGTTAGTCGTACCGTAAGAAACGCTACTTGTTATGGATTAAGTAATGGTTTTCTGCGTATTAGCCCTTCCAATGGTAGCGCGCCCTATTCATATAAGTTAAATGAAGGTGATTTCAGTTCGCAACGAGAGTGGAATAATCTTTCAGCGGGTGAATACACTTTTTCGGTCATCGATAGTAAAAAGGATACCGTTTCAGGTAATATTATCATCACCCAACCTGATAGTGTTATATTTGATTTAGTCATAGATAATAGTAATCTTACCATTACGACTACGGGTGGTACTCCACCATATAGACATAGTTTGGATGGAGGAGATGTCTTTTTTGGTACCAATGTTTTTACAGAATTACCTTTAGGCACTTATAATATCGTAGTTAAAGATGATAATAATTGTCTGAGCGCCTCTGAAGTAGTTACATTATCGAGTGTACGGGACAGTAATCTTTATAAAAAAATCAATATCGTCCCCAACCCAAGTAACGGATTCTATAAGATTACATCAGATTTATTAATAGATCCAAGTGTACAATTATCAGTTGTGGACATGCTAGGTAGGCAGGTCAATATAGATTATCAAATCGTAGGAAACAACCAAGAAGGCAACATTCACTTAATAGATGCTGCTCCAGGAGTTTATTTATTAATGATTTCTACTGATAATATCAAAGTCTCAGAACTCATCGTAAAGTTATAATTTAACTAATTATCTGGACAAAGCACTAGAGTATAGTTTGCTGGAATAGAGCATTATTAATTTCTATTCTAGCAAACTATTTTCCATGGCAATTCTTACCAAACCTACACTATTCCTTGCATTAAGTTTTGAGAGTAGGCTGCTTCTGTGTGATTCTACTGTTTTCAGACTTATATACAAGCTATCCGCAATCTCTTGGGTAGTGAATTCTTGTGCAATGAGTTTAAGGACTTCTTTTTCTCTTCTCGACAACTTAGGGAAAAATGCGCTACTCTTTGATGAAGCTTTCCTTTGATTCATCAGTCCTTTCATGATGGTCTCCGTGACATCTTTAGAAAAATAGGATTCACCTCCTGCGATTGTTTTTATGGCTATAAGCAATTCTTCTCTTCCAGTATTTTTGAGAATATAGCCTTTGGCCCCATTATTGAGGATTTCAGAAACAAAACTTTCTTCGTTAAACATAGATATGGCTAGCACTTTAATATCCGGATATTGTGCATTTAATTGCTTGCAAACTTCAATACCACTCATTCCCGGTAGATTTACATCAAGTAGTACGATATCTACTTTATGTTTTTTTACCAGTTCCATAACAGATGGTCCGTCATAACTCCTTCCTACTACAAACAAATCAGTCTCTACATTTAATATGGATTCGATACCATCCACAAACATCGTGTGGTCATCTGCTATAAGAATATTGATCATATACATATAATTACTAGTAAAACGATTATTTCGCATTTGCGAATACAAAGTTACAGTGATTTTCTCTATAAAACTTCGGGTAAACCCCCAAAAATAAAAATCGGTGTTTACAATGATGTTTGAAATTCTAAATGTCCGCACCTTTGTAATATCAAAAGTTGATAAAACAGACCGATAAAATGACAGTATAAAAATATAAAATGGAGAAGGAGATTTTGGATTTCAGGTTTTTAGTTTCTGTGGTGCTTATAGTAAGTACTTTCTTTGGCCAAGCATGGATAGATAAGGTGGTGCAAAAGACTGAAACCCAAAATCACATCTTCATAATACAAGAAACAAATGGAGAAGTTTCATTTTGTTTTGATAGTTAAAAAAATTGAAGTCTTGGTTTAGAGTATGATTGATAAAGATAGCTATCGATTTTTTTCATACTCTTTTTAAAAATATATACTTGTGGCTAATTAAAGAATGGGTCACTTATAAATTTTCTCTTTTTAGGTTTACGGAATGAGCAATATGAGAGTTGGGTGATGGTATTTGGAAAGTTTTGAGAAGTCAGTAATTAATGTAAGATTTTAAGACGATTGCATCGGAAACAATCATTTTAAAATCAATCTTTTTAGTGTGTTTCTTTTATAAAATACAAAAATATTCAGACCTTAATATTATTCATCAGACACAAATCCGAAATAGCATCGGTACACGTATCTATGAATGATAAAAGTAACCAAAACAACGACCCAACTCGAATATTGGTCATATCAAAAAAGCAAAAGCTCTTATTTAGGAACGATGCAAAAAAATATTTTCTTTCAACCCAGACCCTAAACGGTATCAATACTTTTTTGTGCCATAGGCCATAAAGGTTGGGAAAATAGCTAAAACAAATAAATCATTATCGCAAGACATTAATATGTCTCTGTTATATAAAAGTTGTAAATACTCATTGGGATTTGACTGTTGCATTAAAAGAAAAGGCCCTCAAAAAGTTGAGGGCTTTTCTTTTACCTTATTGGATTAAACAAACATTTAGCTACTTCGAAAAACTATTTTTAGCATCTCATTATTGTCAAAATAAATTACATTGTGTCCGCCAAGGACTTTAGATTTTAATTTATCCGAAGTATCGGATAGGGTCAATTAGTATCATCAATTTTTACAATCAAATTTACCTTAAGTATAAATAAAATACTACATTTGCGTCTGCACAAACAAAAATATAAATACACCTGAGTTGCGTATCATTTTAATATTCCTTATCATCTTTACCTTCCGACAGGATATCTTATCCCAATTTAGTCAGGATAGTGTATATTCATATCAAGAATTAAATAAAATGCTGGAAACAGCAAGAGAGAATAAAGATCAAAAAACACTTGCCCAAGTTTACTTACAACTAGCTGATTATGAAGGTGATGCATTCGGCGACTATCGTAGAGCATTAGAATATTATAAATGGGCCTTGGAATATTTTAAAGTAACTGGAGATAGTGTGATGGTGCACGAAACCAATTTCTATATTGCTCAACGATATCTTCAAACAGGCTTTGTGGATGAATCGCTTACCATCCTTTTAAACTTGGCTGAAGTTCATGCTAAAAATAACAATAAAGCTGTCCTTGCAAAAATATATTTTGAAATAAATAAGGTATATAAACGTCGTGGTGAATATGAAATGTCTATCGATTATCTAGAAAAATCTATTGTAATCAACAAACTGGTAAAAGACACTACCCTTCTGACCGATATCCTATTTGAAAAGATTTCTTCCTTTGAGATGAATTTTGATCTAGACAGCGCCATTGTGACAGCTTATGAAGTGTTTTCTATCAATACTGCCCTCAAAAATCAGCAGATGGTGGCCAAAAGTCTATTCCATATTGGATACATCAATAAACTAAAAAAAGACTATCCCAAAGCTGTGAAATACTTGCACAAAAGTGAGATCCTTCTACCATTTTTGCCTTACAGCGAAAATAGAAAATCCATATATAAAGAACTTGCCAATGTATATTCGATCACTAGAGATTATGCACAAGGTTACGACTATTTGCTCAAATATACCCAACTCAATGATAGTATACTTAACAAAACTAGACTAGAATCTATCAATAACCTTGCATTAAAATATGGGTCAAAAGACAAACAGTCTAGCATCGAAATTCTGAAAATAGACAAACTGAATGCCGAGCAACAAAACAAAGCACAACGAAAGACATTATACATCCTTGCCATCGGTTTAATCCTGGTATTGGGTTCTATCTATTTTATTATAAAATTTTATGACCAACGTATCACAAGTGCAAAAATCATCACCAAACAGACAGAAGAAATCAACCACCAAAAAATAAGAGAGCTCGAAGACAATATGAAAATGAGCTCCATGATCTCCGTGATAGA
>JBBRJL010000238.1:0-5189 GCA_038219375.1 Chitinophagales bacterium
CACAGTCGGTACCTTCGTAGGCTTGCTCGTTACCTTGTCCAAAGCCACAAAAGTAAAATAAGCATGATTAGATTGTCTAGGACTTGCACCAGTGATATCTGCGGCTGATACTTCCACGTATATTTCCACAGAAGTATTAAATGCTCGAGTCACAGTAGCCGTAAGTGTAATGACGTCACCCAATTTAATAGGTTCGTGAAATGAAATATGATCCACAGAAGCAGTAGCTACTTGTGACTCACAATGTCGGGCAGCACATACCGCACATGCGATATCCATCCATCTCATAAGATATCCACCCATCAGATTCCCCATTGGGTTAGTATCGTTTGGCATGATCATTTCTGTCATGATTGTCCTAGATTCCGCCACTAATTTTTCACGCATTTCCGAAGGGTGTTATGATGTTTTAAAGATTCAATAAATAAGAACTATATTCTGATATCGTCGTATTTACAAAATTATTAAACATATTAAATTAAACTATGTTCTTAAAACAAATATAAGTTCTGCGCAAAGATAAGAAAAATTTCAGTTTATTTCAGTTCAAAATCAAATAAGTCTGCAAATACATTCGCAAGTTTCTTCCCTACTTCTTCCAATGAAACTTCCCTACCTATTTCCTTAGATAGAGATGTGACTGTTTTATTTTCATCCACAATACCACACGGAATTATTTTTTCAAAATAGCCAAGATCTGTATTGACATTAAAAGCGAAACCATGCATACTGACCCAACGTGATAAATGAACTCCGATAGCACATATTTTCCTATACTGATCAGATTTCCCATTTGGAGGTAGCCATACACCTGTGTAATTAGATATTCGTTCACCTTTTAGACCATATATTTCTAGCACTTGTATTATTGCTTCTTCTATTAGTCGCACATATTTATGTACATCGGTAAAAAATTCATCAAGGTCAAAAATAGGGTAACCCGTGATTTGTCCTGGGCCATGATAAGTGATGTCTCCTCCTCTATTTATTTTGAAAAATTCTATATGACCTTGTGCCAATTCATCATCTGATAGCAATAAATGCTGCAAAGAACCACTTTTGCCCAAAGTAAAAACGGGTGCATGTTCACAAAATATCAACTGATTGGCTTGATCCTTAATGGCTTTTTGATCTTCAGCCAAATCTCTTTTTTGCAATTTTCTATCCACCAAATCCTTGTGCAATCTAGTCTGAAGGTCCCATACTTCCTGATATGTTAAGCCTTTTATCCATTGAAAATGTACATTTGGTTGCATCATTGGGCAAAATTAGATAAAAAACCATAAATAAATGTGTAAAAACACTGAAAATGACAAAGTTATGTTGATTAATTAAATTTAAAACTGTAATTTTGTCTTTTAAAAATTCATATCATGGGATTAAAAATATATTGTTTTAGAATTTTCCTACTAACTACAATGAGTGTATTAATTATTCAAGAAAACATTGGTCAAATGACCATGCACAATTTTACAGTCACAGATTCTCAAGGAAATACACATAACCTATACACTTCCTACCTCGATCAAGGTAAAACCGTCGTATTAAAGTTTTTTTTTACAACTTGTCCGCCATGTATTGCCATATCGCCGCAGTGGCAAGCGAGTTATGAAGCCTGGGGATCAGGTAATTATGATGTAGAATTTATAGAAGCAACTACCATTACGTCAGATAATAACGCCAAGGTAAATGCTTTCAAAAACAATTATGGGCTTACTATGAAAGGTATAAGTCACGAAGGTAATGCACCTGCTATCGTTGACCCATTCAAGACAGGGACTTATGGATCATGGTACGGAACACCTACTTTTGCAGTGATTTCTCCAGACAGAACGCTCAATTATCCTTTGTTTTTTGCTGATCTTGAGGAAGCTATTGCTGCCACAGGTGCACAAATGCCAGGTGGAAATGCCCCCGACCCGACAACGGTACGGTTAAACATTCAATCATATAACCTCAATATCCCTAACGGTCATGTTAAGTTTTATCTTACCCCAAAAAATGCATCAAATCCAAAAATAGAAATTACCAAAAACAATCAGAACCAATACATATTTGAGTATCCTTCTACCACTTATCCTGAAATGGGTGAAACTGTTGTAATCATGGAAACTGATGCTCCTGGCTATACCAATGCGATTACTGCTTTGGATGCACTGGAGATTCAGAAACATATACTTGGCCTAAAACAATTGACTACTAATCATCAATTGGCAGCTGCCGATGTCAATAGTGATACAAAAGTTACTGCTTTTGACGCTTTACAAATCAAGAGGATAGTTTTAGGTCTAATCACACAATTCCCAAATACTCCTTCATACAAATGTTTGACATGTAATCAAGTCATAGCGTCAGACCCTGGCAATACCGTAACGGTAAATATTGAAGTCGTCAAGTCAGGTAATGTAAACTAGTCCGTTAACTAATTTGTGTACAACAAAAATACGATTCAGAAGTGCTTCTAAGTCACTCAGAATGATATAGACTTTCAAGAGTTTCAAACCATGTTTGGTCTGCTGTCATGGCTCCGTTCGAGATCATTTTGAAAATTTCTGTATTCCTTTCGGGATAATATTTTTTTGATGTTTTATAAATTTTGAATGAATTAGGTTGAGCTTTTATCCTATCAATTAATGCAATGAAATTAGAAAAGTCAATCATATCTTGAGAAACATTGTCCAAACCAATCAATGTTATTTCAGCGTCATCACATTTGAAAACTTTCAAACCCGACTTATCTACAAATTCCAAAAATGTAACTTTTCTCACGATTCCTTCAAAAACCACATCGCTAAAGGCATCTATAAAACCATTAGTAATAGCAGGCTGATGCTCCCTTATATTAAGCCAATCTTGCGCTGAAACTCCGTTAAGTACTAAGAATTTTACAAATTCATCTTGCAATGCTTCCAATTCTAAAGAAGTAAGACATCTATATTTTACCATTAATATTATGCAATTATTATATTATCAAAATATTTAAAAACCATCTGCTTTTATCAACTATAATAAAAAGCCAAATCAAAAGTAACAAATTATTGTTTCTATTCAAATAAGTGATAAAATATTCTAAGCTAATATTTTTATATTAATTATATTTTACATACGTTTGTACCGCTATAACAGCCTATACCACATAAAAAAGTAAAAATGAATGATAATAATCTTTTTTTGGATTTTAAAATTTCAAAATCTAAGATAAATGCCTTTATCCATGGAGAACTCAAAAAACTTCTTATTGATAAAATCCATGTCAGCGGTTACGATATACAATTAAAACAAGTTGTGGATCATAACGTCGTCATAAGCGCAAAAGAAAGATCAATTTTCATTGATGCACCCGTAGTCTTTACTTTTACTAAGTCTGCCGGACTCTTTAGCATTGAGGGCGAAGGTAGCATCAAAGTTAATCTTGAAGTAGTATGCCAAGTGGACGAAAATTTTAACCTTATTACAACATCAAAACTAGTGTCATATGATTGGATCGAAGCACCAAAAGTTAATCTCGGCCAACTAACCTTGCCTATTGAAACAATAAGTGATTGTGTAATAAAATATGTCAAGGAAGATACATTGGCAAAATTAGATAAAAAAATAGCGACAGAAATTAATCTGAATGAAATTATCATTAAAAACCTAAATGAATATGGGGTGAACTACCCTATCTATAAAAAACCTGATTTGTATTTTAATTTTCAATTATTGCAAATACAGTCAGATGTATTTAGAGAAGATGAAAATGACATACATGTACATATGTGGTTGGAAATACTAAGTAAAGTATCAGACATAGCCATTCAATTGGAGCAAAATCAAACGCCAAAATTTTATTGGACGGAAGAAAAGACAGAAACCAAACTCCAGAAAATAGATATAGAAATATCATATAATGGCATTGCCAAGACAATAATTTCAGAACTCAATGGCCAAGAGTTGGGCGGAAAATCTTTTGAGATAGAAAGTATTCATATGAGAATGACCAGTTTCCTTGAACTCAAAGTCAATCTTCTCCAACCTATCAAAGGACTGATCACCATCACTTGCTTGCCAAAACTGGATATAACACAGCAACAAATAGATTTAGAAAATCTAGATATTGATATAGATGCTCAAAACTTCATCTATAAGCTTTCATCACCTATTATAGAACGAATTATAAGGTCAAAAATACTGTCTATTTTGCCGATTCTACCAGCCGAAACACTAAGCAAGTACGTCAAAAAAATACCAACCGTTCAGGTACTTCATAATCTCATTACCTTATACCCACATGTAAGTCAAGCCACTATCGAAACCTTACATTTCGGACAGCAATCCGTAAATTGCACATTAATACTAGGCGATGCAGAAGTAGATATTGTGGTTTAATGAAATATTTAGCAGACATATAATGATATTACTTAAAAAACAAATCCAATTTTGAGTCCACTCCGAAAATTAATAACACATATAATTAAAAAATATTTCCTTACCTTGTTGACTTAAATTTTAAATTGCAAACATATAAGGGGCAAGGGGTAAAAACGGGTGATTATCAAATAATTATTGTTTTCGGAGTGAACTCAATTTTTAAATTTAATTGGGTCAATTTAGACTAAAATTTATATATGTTATTTTATATAAGTTTGAATACTTATAGTTCAAAATAAAATTTTGTTTACCTTTGCAACAATTAAGAACACCATAAGATATCCAATAATCATGAGTCTAAATCCATCAGAAATGTTGTCTGCAAAAGTTCAGGCAATGGAAGAGTCAGCCACGATCAGAATGGCACAAAAAGCAAGAGACCTAGCATCGAAAGGCGTCAACGTAATCTCTTTAAGTCTAGGAGAACCAGATTTTGATACTCCAGAATTTATCAAAGACGCTGCTTATCAAGCGCTTAAGAAAGGAAACACCAAATATACACCTGTACCTGGAGCTTTAGATTTTAGAAAAGCCATTTGCGATAAGTTCAAGTCTGAAAATGGACTAGATTTTGACCCTACTCAAATCGTTGTATCAAATGGTGCAAAACAGAGCATTGCAAATATATGCATGGCTGTATTGAATGAAGGTGATGAAGCGATTGTCCTTGCACCATATTGGGTTTCATATGTTGAAATAATAAAATTTGCAGGTGGAAATCCAATTGTTTTGAGTGCCAGTATCGAAGAAGATTTCAAAGTTCAGGCTGACAAAATCAA
>JBBRJL010000239.1:0-5176 GCA_038219375.1 Chitinophagales bacterium
GTTAAGCGCTCTTAACTCTTATTTCTCTTTCGCTCATTATTGTCCAAGATTTTAACCTAAAAATTTCACTCAAAAAAAGATGGTGCCCAAATCCGGTATACGATATTTATGATTAATTACCTCTTCGGTACTAACTTGATAATCGGACATATCATCTCTTCTAATGAGATACCACCATGTTGGAATGTATCTTTAAAGAAATTATTGTAATATGTAAAATTATTCGGGTACAAAAAGAAGACATCTTCCTTGGCAAAGATATATGAGCTACTCATATTAGGGCTAGGTAGTCCTACTTCTGCTGGATTTCTCACATCGAGCACATCCTTACGATCGTATTGAAGATTTCTACCTACTTTATACCTAAGATTGGTTGTCGTCTCACGATCACCTATCACTTTTGATGCTGTCTGCACACGAATAGTCCCGTGATCTGTGGTTACGACCAATTGGATATCACGCTCTGCAAGCTTTTGCATCATTGCCCAAAGTGGCGAATTGATAAACCATGTTTTAGTAAGCGATCTGTATGCCTTTTCATCTCCCGCTAGCTCCTTGAGTACTTCCATTTCCGTACGAGCGTGCGAGAGCATATCTATGAAATTATATACGATAGCCGTAAAGTCATTATTGAAAAAATTGAGCGCATTGTCCTGCAATTGTTTGGCAGCTTGTACATTTGTCACTTTGACGTATTCCGTTTTCATTTCCTTTTTGACCAGCTTTTTGACTTGTTCTTGGAGTAGATCACCTTCCTTTAGGTTTTTGCCACCTTCTTCATTGTCATTGAGCCACCATTCTGGAAATTTTTTCTGAATTTCTAATGGCGTCATTCCCGAAAAAATGGCATTCCGACTGTATTGGGTCGCCGTGGGCAAGATCGAATAAAAAAAGTCTTCTTCTTCGATACGATATAATTCAGTGACTATAGGTTCGATAATTTTCCATTGGTCGTATCTCAGATTGTCCATCAGTATCATGATGGTAGGTTTGTCATTGGCAAATAATGGGAAGACTTTTTCTTTGAGCAAGTCTTGAGATTTTCTCGGACCAGTCGACTTCTTAAACCAGTCTATATAATTGCGGGATACATATTTAAAAAACTCTTTGTTTGCTTCTTCTTTCTGCATATTGAGAATTTCCTTCATCTGCTGATTATTGCTATCATCAAGACGAAGCTCCCACGAAATGATTTTTTTATAGATATTGGCCCATTCTGTGTAGTCGGGTCCACTATTGATTTCTAAGGATATATTTCTGAATTCTTGTTGATAATCTGTGGCCGTTTTTTCAGAAATCAGCCTTTTATTATCCACGATTTTTTTGAGCGTAAGCAAGATTTGGTTTGGGTTTACAGGCTTGATGAGGTAGTCATCTATTTGCGAACCAATGGCTTCTTCCATGATGTTTTCAGCTTCGTTTTTGGTAATCATTACGATAGGAATATTGGGAAGCTTTACTTTAATCCGTGCTAAAGTCTCCAATCCTGTAAGTCCTGGCATACTCTCATCCAAAAAAACAATATCGATGGTTGTATCTTCATCTAGTATATCCAATGCGTCGTGTCCATTGCTTACCGTGACCACTTCGTATCCTTTTTTTTCTAGGAAAAACAACTGTGGCGTCAATAAATCTATTTCATCATCTGCCCAAAGGATTTTAATTTTATCACCTACCATCTAGCTTGTTTTAATTTTTTATTATGTTTATGAAAAGAAAAACCACAAAGTTTAATTCTGTAAACAATATGTCATGGTATAACGTTCGGAATTTAAATATATTTTTGTGTCATGAATAAAAAGAAAATATTTAATGATCCTGTCTATGGTCTCATAAGATTTTCGAGCGAAATACTTTATGACATCATAGATCATCCTTATTTTCAGCGTTTGCGTCGCATCTCTCAACAAGCATTGTCTCACTATGTCTATCCGGGAGCTTTGCACACTAGATTTCTGCATGCTATCGGCGCTGCACATCTCATGACTAGGGCACTTGATACCCTTAGGTCCAAAGGTCATAGTATTTCAGATCAGGAATATGAAGCTGCATGTATCGCCATTTTGCTCCACGACATAGGTCATGGTCCGTTTTCTCATGCGCTAGAGCACATACTTGTAGACATTCATCACGAAGAGATATCGCTACAACTCATGGAAAAAATAGGTGTAGAATTGAATTATGACTTTACTTTGGCTATTGATATTTTTAAGGGCACTTACCCTAGACATTTCCTGCACCAGCTCGTTTCAGGTCAGGTGGATGTGGACCGTATGGATTATTTGACAAGGGATAGTTTTTTCTCAGGAGTTGCAGAAGGTATCATTGGCTATGATCGTATCATCACCATGATGAATGTAGTGGATGACTACCTAGTGATAGAAGAAAAAGGTATATATTCTATAGAGAAATTTCTGATGGCTCGACGTCTGATGTATTGGCAAGTATATCTGCACAAAACGGTGATCGCCGCCGAGACAATGTTGATTTCGATCCTAAAAAGAGCCAAACATCTTAGCTTAGCAGGTATAGAAATTCCATCATCTGATGAACTAAATTACTTCTTAAACCTACGTGGAGATAACGAGCGCCTATTTAACAATCCTGAATTTCTGAATAATTATGTCAGACTTGACGATACAGACATTTTGTGGATGATAAAAAGATCAATACATCACAGCGACATGATATTCAGTACTTTGTGCAAAAATCTTTTAGATAGGAAATTGCTCAAGGTTGCTATCAAAAATGATGAAACGGCTAGTTTGTTCAAAGAGGGGAAGGTGAAGTTTCAGGAAAAACACCAACTCAATGATGACGAAATAACTTACTTCTTCAGTGAAAAGAGAGAAGTCATCTACCCTTATGACATTCGGTCTGGCGAAATAAATATGTTGATGAAAAGTGGAAAAATATTGCCTTACAGTTCTTTAAATACATATCTGAATACCGAAGCAGAAGAAAGGACTTTTTTGTTCTATCAGAAAGAATAATCAAAAAAATAAATGAAATAAATCAAATTTTCCTAAGCATTGACTAGTACTCACCTATTGACAAAAAATGTCTCGAATGCCTTCAATTCATTGATTTCTTGCGCCACAAATTCGTCAAAGAGCTTATCGCCAACTTGACTTCTTAGCAACGAGATACCTACATCAATCAGCCTTATCCCTTTGTCTGTCAAAAATATATTGTCGAAAGAAAATCCTGGATTATCGGATGGTCTGCGGATACCACGGTACACAAAACCATTCTTATGAAGGTGTTTCTGTTCATCTTCAAATACTTCAAAAATAAGCTGTCTTCTCTCAAACTCAAATGCCCTGAAGTCTATAGGATATAATCGTTCCATCACTAAAACTTCTGTGTCATCTGTCAGCAAATCTAGCTTTACAAACTTTACAACTAGGCCATTGATGCTGTTAGCAGATTTCATTTTTTCAGCTTCCGAACCAATCTCTCACCTCGTGTTTTCAAAAAACAGCTTGCCTGCTTCCGATTCTGACAAAGCGATTACTGTGTTATTATCACCTGTCGACAATGTTTTGGGATGCATTTTAGCCATCTATCATTATTTAAAATGCAAAAATACTACAAACAAATCAAGAAGAATAAATCTAAAGGTTGAAAGGATTGTCTTTAATCGTAATACAAGCCTTTACAATTGAAAATGCAGCAGTAAGTCTCCATTCCTTTTCGTCTTCACCCAATTTGTACAAATAATTCTTCCGTTAAATTCTAAATGAATTTTTACCTTTGCGCTTCATTCTGATAAAACACATATAAAATACACCAAATGGACACTATAATATCGCATCTAATACAGGAAGAGTTGCAACGTCAGAGAGATGGCATCGAGCTCATCGCTTCTGAAAATTTTACATCACAAGCTGTTATGGATGCTATGGTTAGTTGTCTTACCAACAAATATGCGGAAGGATATCCCGGCAAAAGATATTACGGTGGTTGTGAAGTAGTGGACAAAATAGAACAAATAGCCATAGATAGACTTTGTGCACTATTCGGAGCTGAATACGCCAATGTACAGCCA
Source organism: Chitinophagales bacterium (assembly GCA_038219375.1). GTDB lineage: Bacteria > Bacteroidota > Bacteroidia > Chitinophagales > Saprospiraceae > OLB9. The sequence goes on from JBBRJL010000239.1 coordinate 4,052, forward strand.
CACTCGGGAGCACAAGCTAATGCAGCCATTTTCATTGGTTTGCTACAACCCGGAGATCCTATCCTTGGATTTGACTTGTCGCATGGTGGGCACTTATCACATGGTTCATCTGTCAACTTTTCTGGCAAGGTGTACAAAGCTAATTTTTATGGTGTAGAACAAGAAACAGGTCTTATCGATATGGATAAGGTAGCAGCCAAAGCTCGTGAAGTACAACCCAAACTTATCATCTGTGGTGCATCGGCTTATTCTCGAGATTGGGATTACAAACGATTCAGAGAGATAGCAGATGAAGTAGGCGCACTTTTATTGGCGGATATTGCGCACCCTGCCGGATTGATCGCAGCAGATTTGTTGGCAGATCCATTACCACATTGCCATATCATATCTTCAACGACACATAAAACATTGCGTGGTCCTAGAGGTGGTATCATCATGTTGGGTCAGGATTTTGCTAATCCTTGGGGACGTACCACCAAAAAAGGTGACCCAATCATGATGTCTACTATTCTGAATAGTGCCGTTTTCCCAGGTATGCAGGGTGGACCGTTAGAGCATGTCATCGCTGCCAAAGCAATTGCCTTTGGAGAAGCATCTCAAGATTCATTCAAAACATATGGAAAACAAGTCATTGCCAATGCAAACGTTATGGCAAAAGCATTCACAGATAAAGGATACCAAATCATATCAGGAGGTACTGACAACCACATGATGCTCATCGATCTTCGTGCCAAGTCAGCCAATATTTCTGGAAGAGATGCCGAAAATGCACTTGTAAAAGCAGATATCACCATCAATAAAAATATGGTGCCATTCGATAGCAGACCTGCATTACACACATCAGGGATCAGAGTGGGAACTGCTGCAGTGACATCGAGAGGATTTAAAGAAGCAGATTGTGAACAAGTAGTAGAGTGGATAGATGCTGCCATTATGCACAAGGATAATGATAATATATTGACGGAGATTAAGTCTAAAGTCAATGGGTTTATGGCTAATTTTCCGCTTTATGCATAAAGAGATTTAATCGATGTTTAAGAACTTTATTAATTACCATTTCGTCTTTAATGTTGAGTCCACTCGGAAAACACCAGTTGTTTGATAATCAGCTTTTTTTTACCCTTT
>JBBRJL010000240.1:0-5144 GCA_038219375.1 Chitinophagales bacterium
AGATATATTCTGCAATTCCTTTTTTCCCAATCAAAATTATCCAAAGGTGGCTGGGCTTTATTATTTTGAAAATATCAATGGTAAGTATCACAAAAGAACTTTACCATCAGAAAATAAAGGAAGATGGATGCTATCAAGTATAGGTGATTTAGATAATGATGGAGATATTGATATTGTTGTAGGCAATTTGATAATGGAATTGCCAGAACACGAGACACAAATCAAGACATGGATAAGCGATGGACTTCCATTTCTAATTTTGAGAAATAATACCATAAATTAACATATACTTTTATCATGTATGTTTTTAAAACAGTAAGCTTATTTTCTTCAGTATTGAGATTTTAGTCATTTAATATGTATTCAATCAATTACTTAATTACTATTTGCCGAGTTCAAATTTTTAAATCTATTATTTTTTAATATTTCTATTGACGATAAGTGCAAAGTGGGACAGGCCTTTCCGTTTATAGCCAAAATTTTATACAATAGCATTAAGAAGCGAAAACTCTGTGAGCCAATACTAAAGATAAATTTGGTGATAAATTACGTAGGTCTTCAATCGTAAAACACGAAATACAAATCCCCAAAGGCGAGTTTTTTCGGTTTAGCTATTTTTTGGAATTTTGCCGTTAAGAAAATGAAACAGCCTTGTCCGCCGCGGCGGATGTTTCTTTTGTATCAAGACAAAAGAAAAAGAAGCTAAACAAAAGTAGAAAAGATTAAATTTAGAAATTAAAGTCAAATTGAAATATAAATAAATAGGATTTAAATTTATCACCGAAACTTCAGTTAGTATAATTTTCTGTGTTGATTAAAGCAAGTTGCCAAAAGATACTTCAATGTAGTTTGTAAGCTACTACAATCGAAACTTTAGATTTACTTTGGCCATCGTATAGACATTTAACTTTTTTATTAAAATAAAACTAATAACTTTACGGCGTTATTTAACGTTTTTCCTTAAAAATAAAAATACATTTTGGCCACCACAATCAAAGCCATACTTGTACTAAAAGCAAAAGAAGCAAAAAATGTTTAATGCAAAAGTAAGTGCCAATATTACTATAAAAGCTAGTATTGATTTCTCAGAGCAATCTTCCACTGCAAGTAAAATACTAGCTAAAGCCAAAATCTAAACATCTTGAGTTTTCTTTTAGATAAATGCACTCTTCATGTTTATGATAGTGAAAGTATTGCTCATTCATAATTTTTTGATTGTGGTAATTCAGATTTAAATGAATTTTTTGCAAAAGATCTTTCAAATTATTCCGAACAACTTTTAGGTAAAAGTTATTGCTTTACTTTAGATATTGATCCTAGCATCATAACCTGTGCTTTTACTATATCAAATGATAGTATCAAAACGCTTTACCTTCCTAATAGCCGGAAAAAGAAAATCATCCAAGACATACCACGAGAAAAACAAATGCGCAGCTATCCTTCTGTATTAATAGGAAGATTGGGCATACATAAAGATTTTAGAAAAATCAAAAGTGAGGATCATAGAACAGGTGATCAGCTGATGGATTTTATCAAATCATGGTTTGTCGATGGTAATAATAAAACTGGCTGTAGGTTTATAGTGGTGGATGCATACAATGAACCGAACGAGATCAGGTACTATTTTCAAAATGGTTTTAGTATGTTATTCAGTGCATAGAATCAAGAAAAAGAGTATTATCAATTAGGAATTGATGATCAGTTAGCTACTAGGTTGATGTATTTTGATATGATTTTACTTACCAAGATAATTGCATTTTAAAATTGAGATCCATTAATTTGCAATAAGCCTTTCTTGGTTGACTCAAGCAGGTCTTTAATTCAACATAATCGATGCTAGCAGTTTTATACTTCGATCTAATTGTTTAAAAACTGTAACTATTCAGGTATAAACCCGTATCGGGTGAAATATTAGTAAACACTGATGTAAACCCGTGGTGAAAATGGGAAACTACCTGATTTCGGCGGTATTTTTGCTGAAAGTTGCAAAAATTGTGTGTGTCTGCCTTTGGCATTGACAAAATGACTTTAGTCCTACATATACCTAAATAGTTTCTAAAAACTTTTAATTAATTTATGCATTTTTAAAAAAAACGAACTAAATATTGGGATTGCAAACTTGTTTGCAACATACTTATTTGCCCAAACATACTGCATCGTAGCTCGGAAGCTAAGACGAACAGACGAGTTTTTTGGAGTGCTCAAAAATCTTCTCTAAGTACTCAACAAGTTTCTTTAAGTAGTTGATAAACCTCTTTAATCTCAACCTTAACATCAAACTCAATCTTAGTATTAACCTTAATCTCAATCTTAAGCCAATCTTAATCCTTCTTTCCACGAACATGCATCTTTATCCCGTATCTTTGTCATACCTTAATGTATTAAAGTTATGATTCCAAAAAATATTCAGACAGAAGTAGATGCTAGTTACCTTTATGGTTTATTAGCAGTACACGAAGAAGATCCTAATGTAGCGGAGATATTTCGCCAGATGAGTGATATCGAAAAAAGTCATGCTTTGGCATTTATGGTCAAAATCAATATGCCAACTGAGCCATTTCCATCACCATCAGGTCGTGCCAAAACATTACAATTCATAGGCAAAATCATGGGCTATGACTATATCTTGGGCGTATTGATGGATACAGAAAAAAGTTTGTCAGCTTCTATTAGTTTAGAGCGTAAAAAAATGGGTAATACCAATAGCTCCATTTCAGATACAGCCCATGTGACGATTCTAAAAAATATTTTGGACAATCAGACTAAGGTGTCTGGTTCTAGTTTAGCAAGATTCGAAAAGCGCCATAGATCTGTAGGAGGCAATGCCTTACGGGCGGCTGTACTAGGTGGCAATGACGGATTGGTATCCAATTTTAGTTTGGTCATGGGTATAGTAGGTGCCACTAGCGGTAATGATGAAGTTTTACTGGCAGGTTTGGCTGGTTTGATGGCAGGAGCGCTATCTATGGCTTTGGGTGAGTGGATATCTGTGAGAAGCTCTCAAGAATTGTATGAAAACCAAATGAATCTCGAAATGGAAGAACTGGAAGTTAATCCCGAGGGAGAAGAAAAAGAGATTGCCCTTATTTATATGGCCAAGGGAATCCCAGAACATCAAGCAAGAGAGATGGCTTCCGACATAATAAAAGATACCACCAAAGCACATGAATTAATGGTCAAAGAAGAGTTGGGTATCAATAGCGAAGAACTGAAAGGATCAGCAATGGAAGCAGCCATCACATCTTTTTTATTATTTGCCGTTGGTGCTATCATTCCGGTCATACCTTTTTTCTTTTTGAAAGGATTTAATGCTATTATTTTAAGTACCATTCTCAGTGCATTAGGCTTATTTATCATAGGGTCTGCTATTACTTTGTTTACGGGTAAATCTGTTTGGTATTCGGGTATGAGACAAGTGATATTCGGATTGGCAGCCGCTGCAATTACCTATGGTATCGGTAGCCTAATCGGTGTCCAAGTAGCCGGATAATTTTTCATTTAAATTTACCCATCCTAAATCCTTCCCTTAAAAAGGAAGGACTTTATAATGCGGTAATAAATAAACGACATTAATTCTTAATTCAAAAATAATTTATCATGAACGACGCACATTTGCATTTAATTATCAATCATTTTCCGATTATAGTGCCTATCATAGGTATGGTGATCTTACTAGTAGGTTTTTTTACAAAATCAGATGTTGTAAAACGTACGGCTTTTGGCGTATTTATCTTGGGTGCTATCTTGACCTTTCCGGCCATGTACACGGGTGAAGGTGCTGAAGAAATTGCTGAAAAATTGCCTGGTGTTACTGACCAATTGATCCATCAACATGAAGAGAATGCAGAAACTTTTGCCATTGTATCTTACATTCTTGGGTTGATCTCACTTCTTGGTTTTTGGGCCAATTATAAGCAGAAATATTTTGCTAATTGGGTTGCTATATCCATAATTGTATTGGGCACGGTGGGTTTGTACCTTGGTAAAGTGACAGGGACTTCAGGTGGAGAAATCAGACATACTGAGATCAGAGCAAGTTATGATGCAACTCAAGGTATTACACCAAAAATTAAAGATACAGAAGGCGATCATGATTGACCAACTTACTAGACCATTCGTTTCTCATTCTAAGTCATTAAAACTCATGGGCGATCAGTTTGAATTTACCAACATCATTTGCAAACCATGATGATAGATATCCGATATACTCGGGAAAGCATAAAAATGAATGGGATCAATGCGTAGATTGTCACACCAACCCCGGAAGCTATGCGTCATTTTTTTGATAACAAGGTCGATTCTTAGGCAATCTTTATGTAGTTTTATTAATTAGTGCTTGAATAGCAAAATATAATGGTCTGTTGCAACTTTTAATTTTTTTAACGAGTTATTAGGTAAGAGTTTTATATTTGAGACCACTCCGAAAACACCAATTATTTGACAATCAGCCGTTTTCACCCCTTACCCCTAAAAGGGAACGGTTGATTATCAGATTAATATACATATAAATATCTTATAACTTATATGTGTAATTACTTTTCGGAGTGAACTCATATTTGTTTTCATTTTATCTAATACTCATGTCAGAAGTAGTTAAAAATAAGCCAATTTTCCATAAAAGAATTTTTTGGGATGTAAATTTTGAGAACATCGATTATGATGCAAAAGCTTCCTTTGTCATAGAGAGAGTCTTTGAGCGTGGTGATGTCGATGATATCCGCCAGTGTAGGAGATACTATGGTGATGATAAAGTTAGAGATGTATTGCTCAAAGCTAAATTTCTCCCTTTTTCTCGATTATATTTGGCCAGTGCCGTTATTGATAGACCTATACAACAATTCAGATGTTACGCCTTGAGACAATCGAACCCAGAACTTTTTCCATACTGAAAAAGCTTTTAGCAATGCCTGCGCTGCAAAACTTTCATCTAGTAGGTGGCACCGCATTGTCGCTTATGTATGGGCACCGAACATCGGTAGATTTAGATTTATTCACCGCTTCAAAATTTGAAAAAATGCACATATCATTGATGCTTTAAAAAAAGAGTTTAGTCATGATTTCGTAATGGAAGACAAGCCTGCTTTTTTTGGTATTTTTTGTTATATAGATAATGTCAAAGTTGATATCGTGAGATTTCCACATCC
>JBBRJL010000241.1:0-5142 GCA_038219375.1 Chitinophagales bacterium
AGAAAAATTCTAGCCCTATTGCTAACTTTTGATATAACTATCATTAAATACCCCTTGAAATTTTATTTTTTCTGGTAGTTTATTAAATTTTTTAGTTGCTAACTTATGTTTATTTTTGATCACAATAAAATAAATACCTACAGGCCATGTTGAAATATCTATATTCGTAGTCTCATTATTTTCAGTAACTGTAAATATCATATCATGACCAATATTACTATAAATTCCGATAAGCTCATCAACGTTTGAAATAGTAATCATTTCTGCTGCTGGGTTTGGATATAATGGTGTTGAGCATCTATTTTTCCCAAAATATCTATTTGGAAACCACTTACAAACAAACACTCCAGAGTTTGTATGAAATTCTCCTTCAGGTTTAGTAATAGGTATTATTTAGTAGAACTCTTGAGTAATTTCATTCATTATGCTGCCTGTTACTCCATAGTTTAAACTATAATTGCGAGTAAAACTAGTAAAACCATTTATATCATCTTCACCAATTACACCAGTTACTTGATAATCATCATTCTTCTCAGCCTCTGCTAGAATGCTCATCTTCTCTTTTGTGCTATACTTCACACTCTTTTTACTACTTTCCATGTTACAAAATTACAAATTTATTTTTGTAATCCTGTCCGAGTCTTTTAGGGGCTGTAACATAGAGCCTTTATTATCTAATGAAAATTTACACTAACTTTAATAAAAATTAAAATTATTTATCTTTAATCTTTATTAAAGTTAATTCTAATGGTTATTTTCAATTAAAAATTAAGTTTTTATTAATGATAACCATATTTTATTTTATAAATAATACTCATCGACCATTTCCCTATTGAAAAGGGAATCTTACTTTTATTAAAATCTTCAGTCGTCTAATTGATTGTACCTAATTCAAAATCCATAATTTTCATATTCTAATTGCTATTTAATCTATAAATTGCTTTACTTTTGCGCATCAAATCTGTATAAATCAATAGCAAGATGTCAAAAAGAACGAGAGTAAAGGATATTTTTCAGGAAACAACTAATCAACTATATACGGTAATGGGTTGGGTGCGAACATTCAGAAACAATCAATTCATAGCCTTAAATGATGGTTCTTGTCTTGCAAATCTTCAGGTGGTAGTAGATTTTGAAAATTCAGACCCTGTACTTCTAAAAAGGATAACTACCGGTGCTTCCCTTAAAATAGATGGCAAACTAATCGCATCGCAAGGCAAAGGCCAAACGGTAGAACTCATTGCTGAAAATATAGAAATACTTGGCGATTGTGATGCCGATGTGTATCCCCTACAACCAAAAAAACACAGCCTAGAGTTCCTTCGTGAGATCGCACACCTTCGTTTCCGTACCAATACTTTTAGCGCTATCTTTAGGGTAAGACATGCATTGGCTTTTGGTATTCACAAGTTTTTTAACGATAGAAATTTTGTGTATCTCCATAGTCCAATTGTAACCGGAAGTGATGCTGAAGGCGCAGGTGAGATGTTTCAAGTTACTACGCTTGACATGAATAATATCCCACGTAACGAAGATAAAAGTATTAACTACAAAAAAGATTTTTTTGGAAAACAGACCAATCTGACCGTATCCGGTCAACTAGAAGCTGAACTTGGCGCACTTGCATTAAGTGATGTGTACACTTTTGGACCGACATTTAGAGCTGAAAACTCCAATACATCAAGACATTTAGCAGAATTCTGGATGATTGAACCAGAAGTAGCCTTCAATGACCTAAATGACAATATGGACTTGGCAGAAGATATGCTGAAGTACCTTATCCAATATGTGATAGATAATTGTGCTGAAGATCTAGCGTTTTTAGAACAAAGATTGATAGACGAAGAAAAACAAAAACCACAAATCGAAAGGTCTGAAATGGCACTTATAGAGAAGCTTAAGTTCTGTCTTGCACAACCATTCGAACGACTGACATATACAGAGGCGATTGACATTCTTAAAAATTCAACCCCTAATAAAAAAGGTAAATTCCAGTATACTATTGAAAAATGGGGTGCAGACCTACAGTCAGAGCATGAGCGATATCTAGTGGAGAAGCACTTTAAGAAACCAGTGATTCTTACCAATTATCCTAAAGAAATCAAAGCATTCTACATGCGTATGGACGATGACGATAAGACGGTAAGAGCCATGGACGTCTTATTTCCAGGTATCGGAGAGATCATAGGTGGCTCACAAAGAGAGGAGCGATATGACAAGTTGATCAAGCGTATGGAAGAGATGCACATTCCTGCGGAAGAGATGTCGTGGTTTCTTGATACTAGAAGATATGGTACGGTGCCTCATGCGGGATTCGGACTAGGATTTGAGCGATTGGTGCTTTTTGTCACCGGTATGACCAATATCAGGGACGTGATTCCTTTCCCTAGATTCCCAGGCAATGCTGAATTCTAACATCGACAGGACTGGACTTAGATCCAAAATGCTAAAGTATTTAGCTGAGCTTTTCGTAGTAGTTTTTGGTGTATATCTGGCCTTTATGGCCAATAATTACTCAGAAGAACTTAAGCAGAAAGCCTATGTCGATACTACCATAAAGGAAATGTATCATGGTCTTTCTCAAGATATTGAAGATGCCGAATTGAATAAAAAAGGCCATCAACAAGGAATAAATGCAACAGAGTATTTTTTTAGAATGGTTGGAATTCAAAAAATAGAAAAAGACTCTTTCGGATATTACCTTCAAACACTTACTCGAAATTTTGTAAGCGTTCAGAATACCTCCCCTTTTGAGACCATCAGATCAAAAGGTTTTAATGTAATCACTAATGACTCACTGAGAAGGCAAATGATTAAACTTTTTGATTTTCAATATGAAGTATTAGAAAAAATCGAAGAGAAATATCAGGAATCTCAATTGTATGCCAATGAGTCTCATCATATCAATGAAATTTTTGACAATTCTTTGATCTTTAACGATAATTTTAAACTTGAAAAAATTATTATTCCCCTTAATATCTCTAGAGAAGATAGGAGTCGTTTGATTCTTATTCTAAAAAGAATTTACAATACTAGAACATTTAATATTTATGTGTACAATGAAGTCATAGGAGATATGAAAAATCTGAGAGACCATTTGGCAATTGAGTATCCATTTGTGCTAGAAAATAGGAAATGATGTTCTTTTCGGAAAGCATGTTGTTTAAATAAAGATACCGTAACTATTCAGGTATAACCCTGAATGGGGTGAAATATTAGTTACCACGGATGTAAATCCGTGGTAAAAATGAAAACTACCTGATTTTGGCGGTATTTTGCCTGAAAGTTGCAAAAATTGTGCGTGTCTGCCTTTGGCATGGAAAAAATCACTTAGACCTACCATATACCTGAATAGTTACAAGATATCAATTTAAAAGATGACTCATACTAACATATCAGTCATCCCTTATCATATACAATATCTACTTTTTGTGCCGTATCTACTTATCCTGTTTCGCAAATACTTTTTTCAATAAGTCTGACGACCTTTGATTGATATCCGTTCTGATACCAAGCTCTTTTTTCTCTACGAGCGAAAACAGTCCTAATAAAGCCTTAGAAGTCACATGATCTGCAAGATCGGGATTAACCCTAGTCACAAACGGAAGTGAGTTATATTTATTGATGGCATCTGACCAAAGATCGAGCGCTCCGAATTTGTTAAGAGACGAATTCATCACTGGTTTGAATTCATTGTAGAGCGAACTGTATGTTTGGCTAATTAAGTAATTGGTGGCTGCATTTTTTTCACCCATCAGTATATCCATCACATCTTGAAAAGTCATTTGTCTGACTGCACCCAAAAATATGGGACCTGCTTTGGATGCTGCGTCTTCGGCTGCTTTATTGATCCTTTTGATTGCTTCTTGTTCAAGATTAGCAAATCCAGGAATAAATTTTAATTTATCAATCACTTTAGTCGCTTCTTCTGGCAATACTATTTTGTAAATGGATGCATAGTAACCATCAGTCACAGATAGTGTTTTTACACTTTGATCCACTCCTTTGTTGAGCGCTTCTTTGAGACCTGATGCTATATCTGCATTAGAGAGCGGAACAGAATTGACAGTATCTAGAACTTTTTGAAGATCTTTTGGGTCACAAGAAATCAGAAATAAAGGAATAAACAAAAAATACAAACGTTTCATTTTGTTATATTTATATGATTAATAAAAAAACTTAGCTGGATAAATCAGCTGTTTTCTTTGAATTAATTGGTGGGATTTTTAAAGTAGATGGTTAAAACAATTTATTGATAATTTGCTCTTCTGTGACACCTTCTGCCTCCGCTTTATAGTTACGTACGATTCTGTGGCGAAGTACATAATTGGCAATAGCTTGTACATCCTCTTTATCAGGAGAATACTTTCCTGAAATCGCTGCATGACATTTTGCACCTAAGACTAAATATTGCGATGCCCTAGGACCTGCTCCCCATGTAATGTAATTATTGACTTCCGCCGTAGCAAGTGATGTATTCGGTCTTGTTTTAGATGCAAGCGAAACAGCATATTCCAAAACATTATCTGCAATAGGAATCTTACGAACCAATGACTGAAAATTTAATATCTGATCTCCTGTGAGTATGTTTTTAAGAACATATTTTTCATTGGAAGTAGTACTTTTTACCACTTGAACCTCTTCTAGATAGCTCGGATAATCCAAAGGAATATTAAACATAAATCTATCCAACTGAGCTTCAGGTAGTGGGTACGTACCTTCTTGTTCTATTGGGTTTTGGGTCGCAAGAACGAAAAATGGTTTGGGTAGAATATGTTTGACACCAGCTACTGTTGCAGATCTTTCTTGCATAGCTTCGAGTAGTGCTGCTTGGGTTTTTGGTGGAGTCCTATTGATCTCATCTGCTAATAGGATATTGGTAAATAAAGGTCCTTTATTAAATTTGAAATGTCGATTTTCGTCCAATATTTCCGAACCTGTGATGTCTGATGGCATAAGGTCGGGTGTAAACTGTATTCTCTTGAAATCAAGGTCCAACACATCTGCAATGGTACTTACCAATAAGGTTTTTGCTAGACCCGGCACGCCTACAAGCAAGCTATGTCCGTTACTAAATAGAGAAATAATCACCGATTTTACTACATCGTCTTGACCTATTATCACCTTACCAATTTCTGATCT
>JBBRJL010000242.1:0-5140 GCA_038219375.1 Chitinophagales bacterium
TGACCGTACGATCTTCAATATAGAATGCATTTTTTATGATTTCATATTCCTTTTTTACAATATTACCTCTCTCACCACTCTGTTGAACAAGATATTTCATTTCATCAGAACTATGGATATCGGCGCCATGTACCGCATGAATTCCGAATGCCTTCAATATGATATTGGCAAAACCATTCAAAACCCAAATAAAAGGTCTGAAAATATAATAAAATAAATTGAGTGGGTAGGCTATAAATAAAGTTGTGACCTCAGGTTTTTGAATGGCCATGGATTTAGGAGCAAGCTCTCCGAAAACAATATGTAAAACAGTAATAATGGCAAATGAGATAGGAAGAGCGATTTTATGCGCCAACTCTGCACTCATCTCTAGACCTACAATATCAAATAAGTCAATAATGATAACAGAAACTACGGGTTCGCCAACCCAACCTAATCCAAGACTAGCGAGTGTGATACCTAGTTGAGTAGCTGCGAGATAACCATCGAGATGTGATACAATATGTGATGAAAGTATAGCCGCTTTATTGCCACTTAATGCTTTAAGCTCTATTTGTGAAGCCCTTACTTTGACTATGGCGAACTCAGCTGCCACAAAAAATCCATTGAGAAAAACAAGTGTAAGGGTAATAATAATATCCCAAAACATATTAATAATTTGGTACAAAGGTAGACAATGATTTCAAGGCCAAATAATTATTGGCTTAGAAATAAATAACAACGCTGCTTACTACATAATTATTAGAATTATTGAAGCATCTTTTGTCTAGAAAATATTCGCTAAGCGATAAAAGTATCAATACCAAAAAAGATATACTCCAAAAAGAAGAACAACCAAAAGATCATATAAAATCTAGTAATTGTTTTTGAAGTTTTTAAGTCTACAAACCATACATTAACCATAAAACACAGAAATGCAGTCAAATGACAAACGACCATAAATATATTACCATTCATATAAGACCATCCAATCGTCACCAAATATGCTAAAAATACTAAAATATTACCTCCATAAAGGGCCATCTTGGGCGAATAGACAATGGCCAATGTATTGAATTTAAATTGCGCATCTCCTTCTGTATCTGGTAAATCCTTAAACCATGCAATCGCAATACTAAAAGCAACTACAAAGCTCGTCAGCATCCAAACTTGGTCAGGAATAAGGGTCAAGGGTGTAGACAGAATCTGATCAAGTACTACCCTACCTGAAGCAAATGAAAAATGCAAATACATACCAAGATTCACTAAGACACCTCGGACTATCGTAATGGAAAAAGCAGCAGGCAAGTGATGTTTTTTAAGTTGGATAGGTGGTACAGAATACGCTATGCCAATGAGTAGGATAATTACTATCAACCATCCTAAAATTATACTTGTAAGAAATGATACTATTAAGGTAATCGCAAGACATGTAATGATTATTTTATACGCATTTTTCACATTCAGTGATCCATCAGCTAATGGAAGTTTGGGTTTATTGATTTTATCAAGGTCTATGTCTATGATTTGATTGAGTCCTACTATAAAGATATTGCAAGTAATGCCAACCAAAAGAGTCTGCATCAACACACCGATATTTGCTGAATACCCATAAACATCCATGGACATTAGCCATAAAACAGTAATACTGATGGTAGATCCTATAATCGTATGTGGCCTACTGAATTTCCATAAAATTGATAACTGTTTAATCATTTTGTGGGAGAACTTTTATGGTAACTAAATACGCCGGAAAACTTAAATGGGACTGCACTACAATTTGTGGAGATCCTTGAAATAGTCTGTCAAAATGGTCTTTATATTGTCGTTTTGTTTTTGACTTTAGTATAGATATGTATCCATCTATTAGCACTGTCAAAACATTGATAGGAATAATGTAGGTAAATAAAATTCGTCTCCACTCAAATGGTCTGATCAATGGACAAAGCAACCATACGCCGAGTGTAGAAGCCAAAGTGACCAAGACCACATTCAAAAGCGTAGGTTGGACGATCTCCACAATCATCAGTTCGCCATTTTTGTCTAAAAATTTCTGGATTAATTGCTTTTGCTCACCTTCTTCCAAATGATGATAAGCATTGTACATAGTATAATAAGTGTCTTTATGTAACTCTATATCATTGACATCCATCTCAGACTGTGCGTAATAAATACCCGGAGTAGCTATGATCTGTTGTGGATACTTATCCGAAAGCGTAGATTTTAATGCCGTTATATTTATTTTTTCATGCACATAGATGGCGGGGAAACCGCTACCACTGCATAAATCTGTTATTTTTGAAATTTCCTGTTTGATTAAATCATTTTTTATCATTTTGGCGACCCCTTGGTATAGCCCAAATTGACTTACCATAATACCGATCAGTTCCATCTGATACTTTCTCAAGATGGGCGGAAACCAATCAAAATCTTCGAGTTCCTTTATCTTCATATTGTAAAGTGTGGCATTTTAGCCCTACGGTATTGGTAACAACCTATTTTAGTGAACATAGTTGTACAGATATGATTTTAAATTATGATATGTGAATTACCTTTAAAGCATTAACACGAATGATCAGAAAGAATGTACCATTTAAGCTTAATGCCTTTTAATGTAACCCTTAGTGATTTTGGCAGAAAATCTTAGTAGAAATGACTAATAGTTAATAAATCTTCCTAAATCCCAAATATGCTAAAAATTATTTTTACACCTTTAAAAACCAAAGGACCTTAATTTGCATTATCTTGGCGTGTAAATATTAAAAAAAGTAAATGTCACTCTTCAAAGATGATCCATATATACTCTACCTTTGTGCTGCGTCCGTAATACTATTAACTACGATATTGGTCAAACTAAGTATTGTCAAGTATAACATCCATCGGGAAACGGGAAGGAAGATCCTGCATTTGGTCGCAGTGATGACTTGTGCTTATGTGGTTTACTATACAAATGCGAGATTGGAATTAGCCTATATATTCTTAGGATTTTCAATTGTTTTGTTTTACATTGCCCATAAAAACATCCTACTCCCTAGTACCAGAAAAAGTTATGGTATTGCCCTATTCCCTATGTCCTTTGGTACTTTATTATTATTACCTTTAGATAAAATGAGTATTATTTTTGGTATTGTCACCCTTGGTATTAGTGATGCTTTAGCAGGTTTGGTTGGAGAACATTTTGCTAGAAAAAAACATGTTTTTCTGTACGAATCTAAATCTTGGTTAGGTTTTACTACATTCTATTTCTGTACAGTATGTATTGGATATTTTTTTATTGGTTTTACACCTATATTGTTTATTCTAGCACTAATCCCAGCACTCAGCGAGTTGTTTTCTTATCGTGGTAGCGACAATTTTACAGTGCCAATTATTGCTACACTGTGGCTATCAATTCTTACTAATTATGTACTTCCTAATGAAACTTGGATAGTTTTTTTAAGTATAGTGCTTGTATTAATAATCATATATTATAAAAAATGGTTAACGATGGCGGGTACTACAGCTGCTATATTACTTGCCAGCATGATCATTTTTTCTGTCGGATTTAAATACCTGATACCCATATCCATATTTTTTGTTGTAGGGAGCCTGACATCCAAACTTCACCCAAAGTCCAAAGATGCATCAGGAAGAAATGCTTTTCAGGTTTTCGCAAATGGTTTGGTAGCCGTAATAGCCATCATTATATACGCATTTACTAAAAACGAGCTATTTATCATCGCATATTTTGCTTCTGTTGCTATCAGTTTTGCAGATACATTGAGTAGTGATGTTGGCATATTTTTCAGACATAAAACCTATGATATCACATCCTTACAACCTACAAAAGTAGGGATTTCCGGTGGTATTTCATTTGTCGGTACTATCGCAGGGATTTTGGGGGCTTTTAGTTTAGCTTTGATAATAAAAGTGATGTTTGAACTCGATTATTTCTCCATGTGTCTCATAGGTCTATCTGGTACACTTGGAATGATAGTTGACAGTATTTTAGGTAGTCTATGGCAATCAAAATATAAAGAGAACGATGACATTACTGAAGAAAAAACATCTACAAATCAGTTGATAAATGGATTCTCATGGCTAAATAATGATGGCGTGAATATATTGACTAATGTGATCGTGGTGGGATTTATCATTTGGATTACTATTGTTTAACCTCAAGTTTCGGAGTAAATTAATAATGGAAAAAATGAAGATTTCGTTCTTCATTTTTACATTCCTCTAAATTTACTCATCCTAAATCCTTCTCTTGAGTTTGACAGCAAAATCAAAAGAATATGCTGGAGTACCAGTAAATACTGGAGTCCATTTGGATTTTAAAAAAAATGTAGTGAGCCGATTTCCTGATCGGATATATGCTAGGTAGTAAATTAGCTAAACCTAAGTGGTATGCCATTTTTAAGAGTAGAAAAGAAGAAATCAGTTATATCCGCATCCTTGAGAATTATTGCAACGATGAAGGCAAGTCTACATATCGTATTTTGTATTCGTTAGATAAAGGCGAAGACTGCACACCCGAACAACTAAAATCTTTAGTAATTAAACTTTATGAACAAGGTGATGGTGAAGTCAAAAATCTCATCAAAGAAGAAGTTAGCGAGCTTGGTCGATTTAATTATGGTTATAAAATGATTTATACAAAAGCATTAAAACATTATGGTCTCCATGACATATTTCGTAGAATTGCCAAGAAGTCTAAACTCAGTTTCGATCTTCACAATACACTGATGATCATGATTTTAGATCGACTTCAAGAGCCTTATAATAAACGTGCCAAGTTTCTGAAAAAAAACGAATATCTTAATCTTCCGAATATAGCATTACATGTACATGAATTCAACTTTTATATGAATGGATGATTACAATAGAATGCACGTAATGCATCGGTGAAGTGATTAAATTGAGTACGTATTTTAGTTAATTAATAAATTTTAAAATAAAATTGTGAACATTGACATTTTTGTATTTACTTAAGTACTATATTTGCAAATAATTATAGAATCATACATGCTTCAATACAATACAATACAATACCTTGATTACATTTTGGTAACATTATTGAATAGATATACACTAATGAAACCTCCTTATGTTTAAAGTATTGTAATTTTTTTTAATCACTAATATATTAAATCATTTAATGAGCATGAAACATCTTCAT
>JBBRJL010000243.1:0-5134 GCA_038219375.1 Chitinophagales bacterium
TCCACGACATAAAATTGTAATTCCAAACTCTGATAAGGAAAAATATTTTGGCACTAGAAAATTAATAGAAAGATTTCCTTAGTCAAAGAGTATGAATCTTGACCATTTCTACAAAATATAAGATTGCTAGTCACAAACCGATGGGATGCCTGAAACCATCCGATCGAGATTGAGCTTATAAGATTGCTATTCCTCCACAAAAGTGTCTTCGTCTTCTGGACTTATTTGTCTTACTGGCATATTTCGTGTGACAAAGTTGCACCACTTGCAGGTATCTTCCCCACACCCTGGTGTAAATAGGTGATTCTTGATATCTTGGTATGCTTGTACAAGCTGTTCGCCAACCATTTCTGTCTCAAAAGACGCAATCTCAAATTCCCCCTTCTTATACTTGTCGTCTTTACCTTTCTCTATAAAATCCATGACGCCTTTGGTCATCACCCAATTATGCTTTTTATCTCCATCCAATAACAAACGATAGAACATGATCTGCCTCCAATAATCTCCACCTAGGTCATCATCTCCCCCTGCAGGTGGCTTGAGCTTCTTGGCGTCATACCTTCCCGTTTTGTAGTCGGTCACAGATATGTGGTTGTCATAAATATTGATTCTATCCAATTTTCCTGAAATAGGAACGCCTTGATATTCTGTAGATTTTATTTCGTATTCGATTTCGTATTTTCTTGGCACTAACCATGCAGCACTATGCTCAGTGTAATATTCTGTCAAAATATTTTGTCCGTGTTTGGTCAAGTTTTCAAACTCCTGACTGGTAAAATGCGACTTATAATATTCTAATCCTTTGGTATAGAAGTCGAGCAACTTTTGCACACTTCCCATAGACCTTGGAACAGAATTTTCTATATCCCTAAAGAAGTGTTCAAGTGCATAATGTATCGCATTACCAAATCCCATAGTTGCGCTCCTCCCGAGTGGCACTCGAAGTATAGTCTCAAAATAGAAAGTAAGTTTGCACTTCAGATATTTATTGAGGCTTGTGGCGCTTAGTTTAAAATTTTCTAATAAATGATCTACCAAATCGTGTTCTATAAGTTGTATTTCACCACGACTGAAACGCATCAATTCACCTTTGTACATTAATACATCATCATCGGATATATCGACTTCTTTGATTTCATCTTCACTTAGGATAGATTCAGCCACAAACTTGGATGGTTCTAACTTTTTCTCTTCATCGGTTTGAAGTGGATAAGAGATATACAGATGGTTTTTAGCCCTCGTCATAGCTACATACATCAATCTTCTGTCATCCTCTTCTTCTACAGATCCACTTGCTGATGTGAGCGTGGGCGGTAGCGTGTATTGACCATTAGAACCCATTTTTTTCTCCCAATGAATGCTATTAGATCGCATGATAAATACATGTTCAAACTCCAATCCTTTGGCGCCATGAGCAGACATAAAGTTGATACCATGTTCATTTGTAAGAATACGATATACGGGTAGTTCCAGTTTATTTTCATCCATTATATCAAGCATTTGGATGAGCTGTTTGAGCGATAATGACTTACTTTTGGCAGCTTCATTTTTCACATAGTCAAAAAAAGTATTGACCAGCTGCAATCTCCAAGCTTTGTCGGCGCCATAGAGTATTGCATTCAGCATATTTCCTTCCGTCAGTACTTTTTCGATTAGGGTTTGAATGGTGACATTAAATACATCTGATATCCAAGATTCAATAACAGTTGCTACTTGGATTAACCTATCGCTATTTTTTACCTGTGCTTCTATTAATTGATCTTTATTTGTGATCACATCACGCCATTTGAGATAAGTTTCCTCCTTATCCGTTGACTTTCTTTTACAGAAAATACTGACAGCTGCGATGTCCCTTGGCGATAATTCAAAAAAATCATAATGGAGGATCTCAAAAAGCAAATCTTCATTACCGTATGGCCTGACTGTCTCTCCATGTATATATTTCAGAATGGTGATAAGTTTAGTGACATCTACTTCTCCGAGTACATTGACTCTTTTTTTGACATTGACGGGTATTTTCTTTTGTGAGAAATACCTAATCAGATTCTCCACTATTCGATGTTTGGTGTAGATGATTGCCATCATATTGAAGGGTACACCTTCTGCGTGTAGCGTCATTATTTTATCAATAATGCCTGTCTCTTCTTGTGTTTCGTTTTTGAAAGCTAGAAACTGCGGATCCGGTGCATTGATCATTCCGTTGTTTCTCTTTTCCGTAAGATCTTTGGTCAGATAGGAATATTTATTGACCAAACGTTCTGTGTTGTTTTCTATCAGTCGTTTAGCACGGTCCAAGATGCGTTGACTAGATCTATAGTTATCGGTCAATACTATTTCCTTGGGTGAAAAACGATTTTTAAAATCAATTATACTATTCATGTTAGCCCCCTGAAATCTGAATATACTCTGATCATCATCGCCTACAATAAATAAATTTGGGTCTTCCCAATATTCCGCAAGTAAAAACAGCAATTCATTTTGAGCACCATTGGTATCTTGAAATTCATCTACTAAGATGTATTGAAACCGTTCCTGATATTTCCCCAAAAGGGCATCATCTGTCTTAAATCTATCTATAACCCACAAGATCATATCCTGATAATCAAATCGTTCCCTACGAGCCATCTCTTCATTATACCGATCAAATTCGCTACAGGCAGCCAGTACATTTTCGTATCTAGCTATTTCCGTATTTACTTTTGTTGGATTAATATCGCCTTTTTGATATTGAGTATTAGAATTTTTATCAAAATATTTTCTTTGATAAATAAATGATGATAATGTAGGCTCGGTGACTATGGTTTTATGTTTTTCATAAGCATCTTTTATAATAGTGGGTGTCCACTTCTCCTGTTTCATGATACTGAACAGTGATTTCAATCTTTTCCACTCATAATAAACATCGTTTTTGAATCTTTTGAGTGGATGATCATCGCCAAATGTATCAATAATCGTTCTGTACACATCTATCTCTTCAATCTCTGAGATGGACTGCAAGTCTCTGAAATTGCCAAAACTCTTAGGGTTTTCCTTGATTACTGAGTTGCAGAAAGCATGAAAAGTCTGAATATTCACATTATACGCATCGGGTCCAATAAAGGAATTTAGTCTCTTACGCATAGCAATAGCGCCTGCATCAGTGTAGGTGAGACAAAGTATATTATGTGCAAAAACATCAGTCTTAAGTAAGATATTACCTATACGTACCGCAAGGAGTTGGGTTTTACCAGTACCTGGGCCCGCAATGGTCATCACAGGGCCATCGATGGTATCTACTGCTTCCTTTTGTTTTTCATTGAGTGCGTCATATGCTTTTTGCCAAACGGCTTGGTATTCAGATTTTATCTTTGACATGTGTATATAGTTGTGCAGTGGTAAAGGTAATACCAAAATTCGAATAGTAAGGGAAAAATCAAAAAATGAGATAGCAATTTAATTTTCGGATGTGTAAATCATACGTTTAATGATTTATTAGATATGGTCAACTCAAGTTTTGATAATACATTTACATCACATTTGTCTTTTACGGTTTGGATTTGTTGCGTTGATTATTTTTACATTAATTGCGCACTTTTGGATATAAGAGTAGGTTAGCTATTGAAATCTCAAAGGGACGATATTACTATAATTAAATAGGAAGATAGCAAGGTGACAAAACCTAGAATATATGTTATCCATAAAAATTTGTCACCCTTTCAGGGCTTAGATAATATGCTAAAAAACGTACGAATAATCTCATTTTACAAATCAAATCCTATGTCTTTTCTATAATATTTGCCTTCATATTGGATTCGGTCTGCATTGGTTAAAGAAGTTCTAACTGCTTCCTTAAAATCTTCGTGCAAGGTGGTAATCGCCATAACTCTACCACCATTGGTGACAATATTACCATCTTTTTCGGTAGTTCCAGAGTGAAACACGATACTTGACGATACCTGATCAGCACCTGAGATGGTTTTGCTTTTTTCAAAATCTCCAGGATAGCCGCCTGATACCATCATGACAGTTGCAGCTGATTTTTCTGAAATTCTGATTGGTGTCTGGTGGATATTCCCGTTAAATACATCATTAAACAACGCCAAGATATCTGACTCAATCCTGGGTAAAACAACTTCGGTCTCTGGATCTCCTAATCTACAATTGTACTCAATGACATAAGGTTCATTCCCCACCTTGATCAAGCCGAAAAATACAAATCCCTTATAATTCATCCCCTCTGCATGAATGCCGTCTATGGTAGGTTTTACGATTCGATCAGTTACTTTCTGCCACATCTCATGGTCAACAAATGGCACAGGCGATACTGCGCCCATTCCTCCTGTATTGAGTCCTGTATCTCCTTCTCCTATTCGTTTGTAATCTTTTGCTTCAGGAAGTATGACAAAATTTTCACCATCCGTAAGGGCAAATACTGAAAATTCAATACCATCCAAAAATGTCTCAATCACTACTTTTTCTGATGCTTTACCAAACTGACCATCGAGCATTTCAACTAGATTTTCTTTGGCAGTTTCGATATTATCTACGATGAGTACACCTTTTCCAGCTGCCAGTCCGTCTGCTTTTAAGACATAAGGACCAGATAGAGACTCTAAAAACAATAATCCCTCTTTGATATTATGTTGACTTACCTCAAGATATGCTGCTGTCGGTATATGATATTTCTGCATAAATCGTTTAGCGAAAGCCTTACTACCCTCTAGTTGAGCAGCAAAAGCTGATGGTCCTAACACGTTGATATGACTCGTTTCTTCTGTACTGAATGCATCTGTAATCCCATCAACAAGTGGTGCTTCTGGACCAACAACTACCAAAGAAATATTATTAGCTAAAGAGAATTTTTTCAGCCCTTCAAAGTCATTTATCTGGATCGGTACATTGATACCGCAATAAGCCGTACCGGGATTGCCAGGAGCAATGAAAAGCTGTGTACAGTCTTGACTTTGAGCTATTTTCCATGCTAGAGCGTGCTCACGACCACCACTTCCTATGATAAGTACATTCATTTTACAATTGAAATTTATAGCGCAAAAGTACTTAATAAGGTTAAGATTAAGGATAAGGTTGAGAATAAGATTTAGAATAAGGCTGAGATTAAGGCTAAGAATAAGGCTAAGGTTGATGTTGCGACTTA